>NZ_JAVRIC010000022.1 GCF_031846245.1 Banduia mediterranea
GGGGTCCAGGAGGTTCATGGGGGACACAGTAGAACCCGGCCTCGAACGGCGCCACTCGCAGCACTCAGCGCGGCGACAGAGTGGTCGCTGCACACTGCAAAGAATGAGGCGTTTCCTGCTGTTGTCGATACTGCTCATCGCGCTGTGCGCGCTCGCCTGGCAGCGTGGTGCGCTGCACGTGGACGATCGCAATCTGCCGTGGACGCCGCTGCAAGCGGAGCAGGCGCCGAACTGGCTGACTGGCTACAAGCTCGCGCGCTTCGAGGACGACACACCGGCCTGTCTGCGGTTTCTCGAAGACAGTCGCCTGAACTTCAGCCCGCTTGAGGACCGGACCACCGGCGCGGGCTGCGGATTTCAGGATGCCGTGCGCATCGAATCGGGCGCGCTGGACTATTCGGGCACCTTCAGCCTGAGCTGCCCGATGGCGGCATCGCTGGCCGTGTTTCAGCGCCATGATCTGCAGGACGCAGCACGATCCATGCTCGGCTCGACCGTGACGCGCATCGACCATTACGGCTCCTACGCCTGCCGCAATCTGTACGGCCGTGACCGCGGCCGCCGCAGCGAACACGCCACCGCCAATGCTTTCGACTTCGCCGGCGTGCGCCTGGCTGACGGGCGACACATCAGCGTGGCCGCGAATTGGAGTGCGGACACCGCGGAAGGACGTTTCCTGCACGAGATCCACGATCGCGCCTGCCGCTATTTCCCGACCGTGCTCGGCCCCGACTACAACGCGGCGCACTCCGGCCACTTTCATCTGGACCGGCGGGGCCGCTTTCCGGTTTGCCACTGAAGCTTGTGAATCACCGATCGCCATATAGTTCGTCAACACAAGGAGCGTCGATGCCCCGAATGAAATGCCCTACGCTACGCCGGTCGATAAAATCCCCGCTCAAATTGTTTATATAGGTCTGGTTCATGAAGTTCGTCCTGGCACACCACAAGCCGATTGCTCAGGGACTCAACCGATGCGTCTACGCGCATCCCCATGATCCGGGCCAACTCATCAAGGTGCTGCGCCCCGACCGGGCGCAGTGGTACGATGAAAAGCGCTTCCGCTGGTACCAGCGACGACGACGCTACCGTGGTTGCAGTGGCTTTCTACAAGAGATTCGCGAGCATCTGGCCGTCTATGCAGCCGAGCGCGGAATATCGCCGCATCTGGAAAATATCGTCGGCATGACGGACACCGACCTCGGATTCGGACTCATCGTCGAAGCGCTGCGCGGCCGTAACGGCGGCTATGCCCCCCCCTTGTCCAAGGTGGTACGGTCCGGTGATTTCGATGCAAGCGCCCAGGCGGCGCTGGATCAATTCCTTGCGTGGCTTTTGCAAAGCCCCATCGTGGTAACGGATCTGACCTGGGGTAACCTGCTCTACGCCGTAGGCGACAACCACACTCAAAGGTTCGTGCTCATCGATGGCTTCGGCGAATCCGTGGCGCTTCCCTTACGAACATTTTCCGACTCGATCAACCGTCGGAGCAAAATCAAACGCATCGAGCAATTACACTCGAAAATCGATCAGGCCTTCTGCGCTAATGGCGTATCGGGCCAGGGGGCATGAACACTGATTCCAGGCAAGCGCTTGAGCGTCTCTACTCCCCGCGTGGCGGGCCTGTGCGAACCGTTCCCTTGGGTCGCACGAGAAAAATGACTTCATGTGGCTTGGGTACGGCACCGCGAATATCACCAACCGCCCATCGCACCAGCCTGGATTTCAGGTCTCGCTTGCGCCGCATTTCGTCCTGATAGTCAATCATATAGACAAGATCGAAGCGCTCGGCGATCAGGCGGGCCCAGGCGGGTCCAGACATGACATTCACATGTGCATTGCGGCCGTCCGGCAGTATTTGGTTCGCCAAGCGTGTCGACACCAGAATGAAGCCATGGCTCCTCGTCAGCCGAACCAGTTCATCGAGCACAGAGCCGAGGAACTCCGGTTCAATGTGTTCAAGGACGTCACAGCAAAAAAGCAGGTCCGCCGGCTCCGGACGGTGCGCGAGTTCCGAAAATGCCGGGTCATAACCACGCACATCCAGCTCCGGCAGCGAGGCCTTGAGCGCCTGCTTTCCGCAACCATAGTCAAGAACATCGCGAAGACCGTGTTCACGCACCAGGTGACGCACAATACCGGCCCAGCGGTGTGCCCCCTTGCCATAACGGGCATTGGATTGATGAACCGCTTCGTATTGCTTGCGATAGTCCTCACTGATCAGTTTGTCGTCAGACACGTTTTCCTCCAGGCCCCATGAGCCGTGACTAGGCCGTCGATTGGAAACGGATACCAAGTGCTTCGAACGCATCAGCGTGATAAGGCCGATCGCCCGAATACAGGCCGATGACATCGCAATCGGGGTTGAACATCGATGCCGTCAATAGCGGCGTTGAACGGCCATCGCCGATCACGACCTCAGGTGTGCGCCCCCACAGCAGATACAACAGCTCCACAGCCAGGTAGCGCGGAATCTCGACCCCATGGTCCAATAATCCGACCGGGTCACGGCTCGGCTCTCGCGGATGATACTTCACCGCAGTGCGCACGGCGGGCATGACGCTTATGAACTGAAGAAGACTGCTTGCCCACCGGCCATCCACATCAAGCGGTGGCAGAATCAATAGATTCGGGCAGCTCGGTATCGACGATTCCTCTCCCCCCACGCGGCGCCGTACGACCTCATGCGAGAAATGCCTGAGAACCGGGCTTCTCAACAAATCGACATCCAGCGCTTCCACTCGTCCTTCCAGTTCTGGCCTAACGGATTCGGGACGCAGGGCCAGGACACGCTGCGTCAGCATATGCGTGCCGAGCACCTGTATCGGTTGCCAGCTGCGCGACATGAGCATTCGCTTGCGCCACGAAACCCAGCGACTTGCCGGTGGCCCAACCCAATCCGTATAGAAAGCCGATCCATCTTCGATGCAGGTTCGCTCGCCGCCGTATCTGGCTACAACAGCCAATGCGATCTGCGCCACCTCATTACGGTCATTAAAAACAAACAGCGCTTCCGGCCTCTCTTCATCCAGCATGCGTGCCACTTCCGCACGAACTGCGCGGCGAGTCGGCCCGCGATCTCCCCAACCAGCCCGGCCACACACTCGCAATCGGGGGAGCAAGGACTGCGCCTCAGTCAGCGCCTCCAAATATTCATTCGAATTCTCGAACCGCCCGAAGAGAAAAATGGTGGCGGCTTGCGATTCGGCCTCAATATGGGCGAGTGCCAGAAGAATATGATAAGGCGTCGTCACCAAGTAAAATGCATGCGCATTGCCCATAGACCAGAGAGATAGTCGAAAATTAGCTCTTTAAATATAACCTGAGATCTCGAAGAAAGTCACTCTGCGATAATGCGGACGAATCTGTCGACCAAACGCGCTGTGGGCTCCTCAAGTTCCCCTACGGGCCGACGCCCAAGGCCCCGGCATTGTTCGATCGTGACGACAATGATTTGACCATACGGCGGGTTGATTCGGCTGCCCGCAAGCTCGTGTCACTACGCATTGAGAATGCTTTACTTGGCACTTTGCTCGTACACCATCCGGCGCTGGCACAATACACGCGCAGCTCATGATCTGGGGCATTTCGAACGCGATCCTGGGAGGCTGAACTAAACCAATACAGAAAGAATGCAACATGTGTGGAATTGCTGGTTTCGCCTTGCAACACCGGCACGACGACGGTCTATCGGTACTCGATGCGATGGCCGACAGCCTTCGACATCGCGGCCCCGAAGATGTGGGCCATTATCGCCACGAAGGTGTTGGCATCGCTCATACGCGCCTCGCAATCGTTGGAATCGACTCAGGGCACCAGCCGATCATCACGGCCGATCAACGCTACGTCGTGGTCTGCAACGGTGAGATCTACAATTTTCTGGAATTGCGGAACGAACTCGAAAGCCAGGACTGCACATTCACGACCGAAAGTGACTCCGAAGTCATCGTGCATGCCTTTTCGTGTTGGGGAACCCAAGCATTCGCTCGGCTCCACGGCATGTTCGCGTTTGCCCTGTACGACCGCGAAAAGCGTGAACTCTGGCTCGTTCGCGATCGCGTCGGCATCAAACCCCTGTATTTCCTGAGGGAATCAGGCCGGATTCTGTTCGGTTCCGAAATGAAAGCCATCGTCACAGCACTGTCGCGAACCGCCAGCGTGGACGGTGCCGCCCTAGGACTCTTCTTTCAGAATCAGTACTCAAGCGGACGACAAACCTTGTTGAAAGACGTCGCCCGGGTGCCTCCTGGCGTAGCGCTATGTATTGACGTCAACCTCGATTGCCGCCCCGTTCGATACTGGGCACTTGCGCCAATGGATCTGGGGGTTCGCACCCAGGAAGATGCCGAGGCGGCTTGGGAGCCATTGTTCAACCAGGTCGTTCACGAACATTGTCATTCTGATGTCCCCTTCGGAACGTTTTTGTCCGGAGGTCTCGACTCGGCAATCATCACCGCGATGCTCATGCGCGAGCACAGACAGCCAATCAACTCTTATAGCATCGGCTTCAGTGATGCTGTGGAGCGCAACGAGGTCGACGCAGCGCAGCGCATGGCAACACGGTTCGGGACGATCCATCAAACGGTCATGTTGCGCACTGACCAACTACTTGGGAAGCTGGTCCGCGCGGTCTGGTGCTCCGATGACCTGATCGCAGACTACGCATGCCTGCCGACCATGGTCTTGGCCGAAACCGCCGGTCAGGCGCTGAAGGTCATATTTACGGGCGAAGGTGGCGACGAAGTGTTCGGGGGCTACGGGCGATTCCGGCCTCATGCCTTGAAGCAGGCACTCAAATCGATTGCCCATCCGCGAGGCGGCGGCTATCGAACCAGCGGACAGTTCAATTCGAAGCTGCTGCCGCATATCTTCAAACCAGAGCTTCAATCCCATATCAGGGCTTTTCGTGAACCGGTCATTTCTGCCTGGAATGACTGTGCAGACGAATGGAGCCCGCTGCAAAAGCGTCAACATGTCGACATCGCCACCAGCCTGACGGACAATCTTCTGGTCAAAGTGGACCGGTCGCTCATGGCCAGCAGCATTGAAGGCCGGGTGCCCTTTCTGGACCATCGCGTCATCGAATTCGGGCTTGGGCTTCCCGATGCGCTCAAGATAGAACAGCGAACAGGAAAGATCTTTCTAAGACGATGGGCCGATAAATTCGTGCCGCACGCTCACGCCTGGCAACCCAAGTTGGGGTTTCATGTTTCCTTGAAAAAGCTGATGAATGACAACTTCCTCCTAAATCTGGAAGAGCTTCTGCCGAAAAGTCAGGCGATTCGACAGTGGTGCAACCCCGATGCCGTACAAGCGCTGGTTCGGCAACACCGTCATGACCGTCGCTATGGCTTCGAAACCTTCACCCTGCTGCAGTTCGCAATTTGGCACCACTTGTTCATCGAGGCTCCCGGCAGAGTTCCCGGCAGCACCGAATCCCCTCTTGAATGGCTATGAACCCGAGGACGCCGACCGATCAGGCAAATCGCCGCTTCAGCAAGGCGTAAAATTCAAGGTATTGCTTTATCGACGCGTCCGGATGATGGCGCTTGAGGAACAATTCCCGCCCGCAACCCGCCAGATGTTCTCGGAGCAGTTTATTGCCGAGGATGCGGGAAATGCATTGGCGCAAGCCTTCCCGGTCGCCGATATCGCAGAGCAAGCCATTATTGCCGTCCTGGATAAGCTCCAGCCCGCCATCGGTGCGCGTTGAAACCACGGGCAACCCGCAGCTCCAAGCCTCCATCATGACGTTGCCAAACGCCTCCTCATGAGACGGACATACGAAAACATCCATCAGAGGCAGTGCCGCAACGGGCTGGTCCACCCAGCCTGTCAGATGCGCGCGATCACCAAACGGCTTCGTCTGTTTTCGTAGCGCTTCGAACATGGGGCCATCCCCCATCAGAAGCAGATGTGTCGGGCGCCCCCCGATGCTTTCCTCAAGCTGTCCGAATGCGTCAATGAGGTCGTCGAATCCCTTTTTGGGTATGCAGCGCCCCATCGCGCCTATCACAAAAGCATCTTCAGGAATGCCCAACTCCGCACGCTTGACAGGGGGGACTGCGCCCATCGTTGAAGCGGGTAGAAAATTACGTATGCATATCACGCGATCCGACGGAAAGCCGGCCTGAACCATCCAATCGCGAAGTGCGGAAGTATTAACTACCCAACCATGCGCATGACGGAAGTATCGTGGCCGATAGTAGCCTCCAATCCGAGCGACGTGGACCATCCCACGGGGCACACGCGTCAACCAAGTCGCACGCGACATCCAGCTCTGAACCACGTCGACATGGCATTCTCGGGCCAGGGCACGCATCTTCAACGCGGACCTTATGTCGAAATAGTTGGACAGATCCAAAGCGTGTGCGCCCACATTCGGGGGCAACCTTGAGGCGAGTTCCGAACCGGGGCGAATGATCGCTTCGGTACGGTGTCCGCTTGCGACGAAGGCCGCGCACAAACGCAAGAAAAATGTCTCAGCCCCCCCCATCTGTCTACTGCCAATAACTTGCAGTGTGGCGACCAAACTTGTTTTCCTTATTCCAGAGGACTCGGTTATGTCGGTCCCGTTCCTATGAGCGCGACTGCGCTTACTGAGCAATCATCATCTGTAATTGTTCGCGACGTCCAACCGCAGCCTGCAGCTTGTAAAGGTAACGGAAGCGCATGGTCCGAGAGGCCCCCCAGGCCGTCACACGACAACGTAACGAGTAGAACGCGATCTTGAGCGGCAGGTTCAACCGCAGCCGCCTGCGCATTTGCTTGACCGTCAGCCGCTTGCGCATCGTCCGCCGATATTCATCGCCGCGGCCGGCGTTGTACCCACGAAGCAACAACTTTTCCATCGTGAGGTTCTCGTGCAACAACACGTGCCTGAGTCTCGCCTTTGGCAAATAGATCACACGCAGACCACGTGTTTTCAGTCGGGACACCAACTCGGTCTCCCCCCCCATTGCGTAGGTGCCGGACGTGGGACCTAAGTCTTCGCGGAAACGATCGCGCTTGAGCACAGAGGTTCGCAGCGCAAAGTTCGGCCCGAACGGCGTTCCCGGGAACTCGCCCTCACCCGTGCGTGGCTCGAACGCCGCGAAGCACTGTCCACGGAATGGAAAGTCCGGGTGCGTAATCCAGCTTTCCGTAGCCGGAGGAAAACCCGGCACGATGCACCCGGCGAAGATCGAGTCCTCGGACCAGCGCTGCGTACCTTGATACCATTCCTGCAACCAGTCGGCTTGAACGACCACGTCATCATCGGATAATACCGTGATGCGTCCGCGCAAGCTGGGAATCACTGTATTGCGCGCGCGGTTCTGTCCAGGCTCCAATACCTGCGACCAGCGCAGCGGAAGACGGGACTCGTACTCGCGCAGCACATCGAGCGTAGCGTCCTCGCTTCCGTTATCGACGACCACGAGTTCCCAGGCAATTCCGTCCTGAATCACCGCGCACATCGAATCCAAGGTATTACGCAAGGAATCCGCACGGGACCGTGTGGCAATGAGTACCGAAATGTCGATGCTTGCGGGCACCGAATCAACCGTGTTCGATACTGCCGTTAACTCATCGATGATCCCGGTTTGAGCGGCCACGGCCTTGTCTAGCGGTTGCTTCACCATTTCGCCGTTATTCAGAGAATCTTCGAATCCTAGCAGCCTGTCGGACTTGGGGGGCGTCGCGAGGGTTTGGTCCTGTGAGATGAAAATTTCGGGAGACCGAGGCGAATATCGGGAATTACTCAACGAGGGCGCCCGGAATTTTCAGCCGCAGGGCCGAAGTCGCAGTCGCAGTCGCAGTCGCAGTCGATCATCCTGAGTCCGACAGGCCGCCAGTGACGGACACTTGTCCGCTCAATGAACCGTTGGCGCCTCGTCAAACAATCTACGCAATCCGGCGTCAAGCCTGCACTCCAAGAGTGTCTCACCGGCACTGTACTTGATTCATCAGCGGCCGCGTGATGAGCATGCCAAACCGTCAAAACGCCGAATCGTCGCTCCGTACGGCCCGCATCCGAATCGATGGATTAGCGCGGATCTTCTTCTGGGTCCCGGAATCGCTCTGGCTCAGCGCCCACAGCGCTACGTACTTGTGCAGCGCGTATTGCGCGAGCGCCAGCGAGATCAGCAGGCCACGACGCCCGTCGAGTATTGACAGCCGCAACAGGTACTGTTGCGCGAAATCGGTGAAGAAGCGGGCACCCGCATAGATCAAGCCGCCGCGCTTGCCACGCGCGTATTTCTGCCGCGCCAGCAGACAGGCGTAATGCAGGTGTTTTTCCTGCATGTGTGCGTAGGACCGCCAGCTGTCGTGCTCCAGCTCGCCGCGCAGCAAGCCGACGCGGCACTCCGGCAACATGATCGCCTCGTGCACCAGATCGTCGCGGAAACGTGCGCCACGCCGCAGAAACAGCCGCGATTGCGGCGAGGTGAACCGACCGTAGCGCAGGGGTTTTCCAAACAACAGGGTTCGCCATGGCATCTTCAACAAGGTACGGTCGAAGTTCGGCGCGCACAGGACACGATCCACCTCCGCCCGCAGTTCCGGCGTTACGCGTTCATCCGCATCGATATAAAGAACCCAGTCGCCAGTGGCCTTGTCGAGCGCGCGGTTGCGCTGCGGACCGAAACCCGGCCAGTCGGTTTGCCAGACCTTGTCGGTATAACGCCGGACGATGTCCAAGGTTCCATCCGTGCTGCCGCTGTCGAGCACGACGATTTCGTCGACCCAACCAGCAATCGATTCGAGGCAGGCCTCGATCCGGTCGGCTTCGTTACGGCAGATGATCGTTGCGGTTATGGAAGGCCGCTGGTGTCTGGGATTGTTCATGTTCGGATGTCTGGTTGACCGCTAAACTGCATCGCATTCCACGCCTTCACGGGTCCGTGCCCGAAGAGAGACGGCACGAAAAAAAGACCCTGGCTATCCAGGCCAAGCACGCCTGGATTGTCGTCTCGCCGACATACCGCCCGCGATGGCTCTGAGGGCCTATGTTCGTAAGCAGACTTGACTGCAGGATTAACCGTCACAGAATTGCAAGGAAGAATCAGTGCGCAATTGGCATCGTCATAATCGGGTCCATGTCTCTCCGCGGCTGGCCGAGATCACACATTACGATCCGAGGCTGGAATGCGATCCGGCGGATGTGGGCATGCGCCGCGACAACGTGGATGTCATCTGGTCCGCCACCGAAACCCTGTACCGAACCGGACTGCACCCCGGCATTTCCCTGGTGATCCGGTGCCGCGGCCGAGTCGTGCTGCGGCGCGCCATCGGCCATGCCCACGACAATGCACCGGACCGCCAGGGGAGCGTGCGCCGCTGGATGCCGACAATGCTCTGGCCTCCGGCCCCAGCTTCTCGCGTCTGGAGAACGCGATGACCCGCTAGGATATTGATCGTCTTGCGCAGGTTTTCATCGATGCCTTCGTCGCCAGCTACGCCACGCCGCCGGCCGCGATCGTGCTGGACATGGATCACTCGGAGGATCGCACTCACGGGCAACCGGGCGCTGACACCCAAGGCCACACCGCTACTGGAGCAGACCCGTGCCCTGCACGCGCAACGCTGCGCCGATGCGCGCCGCTTCGCTCAGGCCGAGCCAGCCGCGACGCGTCTGTACGCGGATGTCGACTACCAGGCCGGCTCCTGGTCGCGCGCGGGGTCAGGACGAGAACTTCATCAAGGCGATCAAAAACGACCTCGGCAGTGATCGCACGTCCGACCACGGGTTCCTCGCCGACGCGCAATCCGGGGAAACAGCACTCTGCGCGTGCTCGAAGCACCCAAGACCCGCGATCATGCCCGCCGGCAGCACTTCGCTGGATCGGACTGGCGCAGAAATCGGCTCGGTCGAGCGCCGGTCAGCTGGCGGAGGGTGCCGAGCGGGGCGTGGGGGGGGGGTTATGGAAGCAATTGGCACGGCAGGCCATGCTGTGCCACATTGAAGTTCAATTGGCACAGTGGTGGGCAACATGGCAACAAATCCCTCAAACAACGAAGTCCAGCTCGGCGCGCAAGGGCGCCTGGTGATTCCCGCTGCCCTGCGCAAGGCCCTGCACCTGAATCCGGGTGATCGGCTGGTGGCCCGGCAAGAGGGCGAAGCGCTGGTACTGGAGCGGCGCGAGGCGATCGAGAAACGGCTTCAGGATCGGTTTCGCCACATTCCCAAGGAGGTCAGTCTGGTGGACGAGCTGATCGCGGAGCGTCGCGCCGAGGCGGCCAAGGAGACGGCGGAGGGGTGAGCCTGATTCTCGATGCATCGAGTCTGCTGGCGTTCTTGCACGATGAGCCCGGGGCCGACCGGGTCTGGTCGGTTCTGTCGGGCGCCATGGTTTGCGCGGTGAACTGGTCGGAAGTCGTGCAGAAATCGCTGCGCCGTCGGGCCGACATCTCCGGCATGCGGCAGGAATTCGTGGAGGCGGGCGTCGTCTTCGTGCCCCTCACGGCGGAGCAGGCCGAAATCGCCGCCCTGTTATGGGACAAGACGCGCCACTACGGCCTGTCTTTTGCCGATCGCGCCTGTCTGGCGCTGGCCACGGAACGCCAACTGCCGATCCTGACCGCGGATCGGGCCTGGTCCGGGTTGAGTCTGAATCTGGATATCCAGCTCATCCGCTGAGCGGCACCCATGCCCAAAAACACCCCCGAAGCCGCCTTTGAAACCGCCATCGAGGCGGTCCTGCTGGGCGCTGGCTATGCGCGGGTCGAGGTACAGGGCTTCGACCGCGAGCGGGCGATCTCCCCGGCGAGGCGCTGGCCTTCATCCAGGCCACCCAGGCCAGGGTGTGGGAAAAACTGGAAGCGCTGCACGGCGAGCAGACCGGCGCGCGGGTACTGGAATCCCTGTGCAAGATGAACGACGGGGTGAAGGAAAAGGAATTGCCGTGACACACAGGGGTGGTGGCGTCCGCACTACCAGGCGTCCGCGTCAATCTTGGCGCTGGGTCGCCCCGCTGACGGCGTCGATGCCGATGCCGGTTTCGAGCGCCACGGCGCGCTCCACCGCAAGCTCCGAGATCGACAGCATCAGCTCGATTTCCCGGATCATCGCCGCGCGATACGCCGCCACACCGGAACGCGCCGGTGGAGTCGTCGCCAGCGCACCATTCTGGGTCCGTGCGATCTGATTCTGGCCTTCTGCAACCACGGCGCCGTGTTCCTTGCGCCAGTCCTCGAACAGCACGCCCCAGATCTTCAGTTCCTCGTTGATCGCTTCGTCGCGCTTGGCGAGCAGTGGCTGATTCGCCGCGATTTCGGAAGGGTCCCGACATGGCGCTTCGCAGGCTTGCATGGCCTTGCTGATGTTGGCCTGTTTCATGCCGTAGGCGGCCTGCACCCAGCGCGTCCGCTTGGCGAGTGCCGCCTTGGGTTCGTTCTTGCCGCTGATCGATTCCAGGTAGCTGTCGTAAGCCCGCAGCGCACGCTTCACCTCCGGCGCGCTGGCGCCGTCGGGGTCCACGGGCGTTGCGGCGACGGGTGCGGTTCCGCCGTTGAGCGCCGCGATCTCGGCCTTTTCGGCCGCCAGCTGTTGTTTGAACGCCAGATAGGCCGGATTGATGTAGTCACCGCCCCGTTTCCAGGCCAGGGCATCGCCCACACTGGTCGGCGGCGGCGGCACACTGTTCATCAGTTCGACCAGCGAAGCCGCTAGCGCCGGGAAGCTGGAAAGACCCAGAACGGTCGCAAAGACAACAGAAATAGAACGCATGGCTGGACTCGAATCAGATAGGAAACCAAGACCTGCCTCGACGTCATCGGTGCATTCGCAGACGAGAACGCACAAGCACGCCTGCCGGAACCCGGCCCGCGCCTTTACGGGGGATTGCTGTGGTTTGCGCGCTGCGCTTCGCGCCCGGAGTTGCACCACACCATCGTCGGCGGGCCACCAGGTCGATACTTCGGGATTTAGTTACGCAAGAAAGAGACCCGCGGATGCGCACGGTGCACCGCTGCGCAGCAGGCCGCCCATGACGCCGGCGATACGAAAACGCGGCTGTTCCTGGTCTTCGCCGGCCTGCGCCACATCGACGATGATCGGCGCGTAGGCCGGATTCTCGGCGTGCAGCGAGACCACGGAGCCTTCGCGGCGATAGCGCTTGAGTGTGATGTTCTCGAAACCGGTCATCGGATCGAGCAGGCAGGCGGCGACGATATCGCCGCTGTTCGCGCGATCCTGGCGATGGATGCCGACCAGATCACCGTCCTGAATTCCGGCATCGATCATCGAATCCCCGCTGACGCGATGCAGAAAGTCGGCGCGCGGCTGGAACAGTGTCGGCTCAATGTTGAGCCAGTTCTCGGCATGTTCCGGTGCCGCCAGCGGCGCGCCGGCGGCGATGCGCCCCAGCAAGGGCAGGCCGGCGGGTTTCGGCGCGAACTGGCGCAACAACCGGATGCCACGCGCATCGTTGACAGCGATCTCGATCTCGCCCTTGCGCACCAGCGCCTGAAGATGATCGCGTGCCGCCGTCTGCGAAAAACCGAAGCGTGCCGCGATGTCGCGCTGGGACGGCGGATAGCCCTCCTCGCTCAGCGATTTCTGAATATAGGCGAGAATTTCGGATTGACGTGCGGTGAGTCCAGCCATGTCGCTTGCATCCTGCCGAAAGGTGGAATACTGTTCAGTTGAACAGTGCTTATCAGGCGAACAGTATGCGCGACCTCAGCATCAGCAGCAAGGCTCCAGCCGGACAGAATCTGCCGACACGCCGCAAGGCCGGTGGCCGCTCCAGCGGCATGGCGGTGGACATGCGCTATCGCCATGCGATGAAACGCCGCCGCGACAACGTGGCTGCCGAAGCACTGTGGCTGGAATGGCTGGTCCCGGCGACGGTGACCAGCCTGATCATCAGCCTCACGGCGTATCACCACAGCGCCCTGCTCGGCTTCGTCGGCTCGTTTTTCTGAACGCTTGAGGCTTTGCAGCGGCAGCCGGAAGCGGCCGCCGCAACAAGCGACGGACTCAGGTACCGCCGAGAAAGTCCATCTTGCCGAGTTCCACTCCGTTGTGCCGCAGGATGTTGTAGCTGGTGACAACGTGAAAATACAGATTCGGGACCGCGAAGCCCTGCAGGTATTGCAGGCCGGTGAAGCGCAGCTCACGCATACGCGTTTTCACCACCACCTGACGTTCTTCGCTGCCGTCGACTTGGTCCGGCGAGAATCCGGCCAGATATTCGAGGGTCTTGTCGAGACGCTCGATCAGCTGCGCCATCGTGGTTTCCGTGTCATCCCAGCTCGGCACGTCGCGCCCGGCCAGCCGCGCCATGCTGCCCTTGGCCGCGTCTGAGGCGATCTGAACCTGGCGGCGCAACGGAAACATGTCCGGCGCCAATCGCGATTCAACCAAGACATCGACTTCGTAACCGCGGGCCTTCGCGTGCGCATCCGCCTTGACCAGCATGTTGCGCAGATTGCCGATCATGCGTGTGAACACCGGCGCGGACGCCTCGTACATCGATATCGCCATACTGGGTTCTCCTCCGAACGACGTGTTGTCGGCGGCGATTCTAGTAGTCCGCCTAGTTGATAGCTACGGGTATCGCCAAGAACAGTGTTCTCCCTCTCCCTCCGGGAGAAGGGGGCACTCATCGGTTCGGCTCACCCTTCATATCTATCTCCGCTGCCTTCTCATGGGAGGTCTACTAGGGCAATCGTGCCTGCAACAGGCGGAGCATGATCGCTGCCTGGAATCGGCCACTGCACTAGAATTGGCGGATGAACCTCACCACTATCGCTGGCGCCCTGATCGGCTTCGCCATCGGACGCTTCCCCGGACTAGTCCTGGGCGCTCTCATCGGATACTTCCTCAGCCGCATGACCCTGGGCACGGTGGTTCGTGCTGCGGTCGGGAAACTGCAGCAGCAGTTCCTCGAATCCACCTTCGCCGTGATGGGCGCCGTGTGCAAGGCGGACGGCCAGATCACCGAAGACGAAATTCGCGTTGCCGAAACCCTGTTCGAGCGGCTGCGCCTGGACAGCGTCGCACGCCAGACGGCACGCACCGCCTTCAATCGCGGCAAGACCGCGGGTTTCGATCTGGACGCGGAGGTTCAGACCTTCCGCAAAGCCTGCCGCGGCCAGCATGCACTGCTGCAGATGTTCCTGCAGGTACAGATTTCGGCCGTGGTCGCCGACGGCGAGATGCATCCCGCCGAGCACGAAATGGTGATGCGCATCGCGCGCGGCCTGGGTCTGTCGGAAGCCGAGGTGCGGCAAGTCGAAGCGATGCTGCTGGGTGGTGGGCGGGCCAGCGAGGCCTCGTCTCCGCAGCGCCTGGAGAACGCCTACCGTGTGCTCGGGGTGTCGCCGTCCGCGCCCGATGCCGAGATCAAAAAAGCGTATCGGCGCCTGATGAGTCAGAACCATCCGGACAAACTGGCCGCCAAGGGTTTGCCGGAAAGCATGCGTCAGATGGCCGAAGAGAAGACCCGGGAAATCACCGGCGCCTACGAAATCGTGGAACGGGCTCGAGCCAAGTCCTGATGTCCAGACGAATCCGGGCGCTCGCGCCCGGATTCGTCAACAAGCCAGCCGACTTACTCCACGACGATCGTGCCGCTCATGCTTTCTCCATGAATCGCGCACTGGTAGGGATAGGTTCCGGGCTGGCTGAAGCTGCGCTTATAGCTCGCATGGTGACCGAGTCTGGGGCTGGACTGATCACTGAACTTCACGAGGTGATTGGAACCGTCCTCATTGGTCCAGGTGACGGTGGTCCCGGATGGCACGCTCAGGGTTTCCGGCTCGAAGAACATCTTCAACTGCGAGCCGCTGATTTCTCCTTTGATCTTGACCTCCGCCTGTGCCAGCGCGCTGGCCGGGGACAGCGCCGCTGCGGCCAGTCCGAGACTGATCAGGGCCGGGATCCAGACGGGTTTTCTGGTGTGGGACTGCATGCACGAACTCCTTTTGGGAACGGATGGCCGAACCCGTTCGGGTTCGGATTTTCGTTGCCGCGCTGCGGTGTTCGGCTTTTGGACTGGCGAGCCGGAGTCGGACCCAAGCCGCTGCCTGCGGCACGCTCCGATCCCGACTCACGGGCGCCCCCGCCCCATCCGGATTTCTGTGACATCGCGACCTGGGAAAACACGCAAGGTTCCAGCCAGTTCTCAGGCGTGCTGAGGGGAGCCTGCGCCGCAGACTTACTCGAAGACGAAGCTGTCCACCGGCATGCGCGTCAGCACGCGGCTGGGCTTGGTCATCGCGGTGGCATGCGATTGCGCGCGTGGCAACAGGATGTCGAAGTAGAACCGCGCCATGCCGATCTTGGCCTTGTAGAACTCGGGCTGTTCGCGGCCGCTGCCGTCGGTCAGCTTGTCATAGGCCACCTGCGCCTGCAGGGCCCAGAAATAGCCCATCGTGACGTAGCCCGAATACATCAGGAAGTGGTGGCTGGCGCTGCTGACGATGTCGCGCTCCTTGCGGGCGATCAGCATGATGCGCATGGTCAGCACATTCCACTGCGCCGCCAGTCGCGCCAGCGTGGTGGAGTAGCCGCGCATCTTCGGGTTGCGCAGGCGCTCCAGCGCGAACCGCGCCATCGTCCCTGTGAACTCGCGCACCACCTTGCCGCGTGAACTCACCAGCACCTTGCGTCCGAGCAGGTCCAGCGCCTGGATGCCGGTGGTGCCTTCATACAGCGTGGCGATGCGCGCATCGCGCGCGATCTGCTCCATGCCATGCTCGGTGATGTAGCCGTGGCCGCCGAAGACCTGCAGGCCGTGATTGGCGGCCTCCAGACCCAGTTCGGTGAGAAAACCTTTGAGGATCGGCGTGAAGAAGCCGAGCTTGTCGTCCCAAAGCTCGAATTTCTTCTGATCCTCTTCGAGGATGCCGTTGACCATGTGGTCGGCGTACTGCGCGGCGAAGTAGATCATCGCGCGCCCGCCTTCGGCGATGGCCTTCTGGGTGAGCAGCATGCGGCGGACGTCGGCGTGATGAATGATCGCGTCCGCGACCGCCTCGGGTTCCTTCTTGCCCGACAGCGCGCGCATCGAGCGGCGCTCCCTGGCGTAGCGCAGCGCGCCCTGGAACGACAATTCGGCGTGCGCGACGCCCTGAATCGCGGTACCGATACGCGCGGTGTTCATGAACGTGAACATCGCCTCGAGACCCTTGTTCGGTTCACCGATCATGTGTCCGATCGAATCCTCGAAGTTGATGACGGCGGTGGCCGAGGCCTTGATCCCCATCTTGTGCTCGATCGCGCTGCAGACCACATGGTTCGGCTCGCCGAGCGCGCCGGCATCGTCGAACAGGATCTTGGGCACCACGAACAGCGAAATGCCGCGCGTTCCCGGCGGGGCGTCCGGCAGGCGCGCCAGCACCACATGAATGATGTTCTCGGCCAGATCGTGCTCGCCGGCGGAAATGAAGATCTTGGTGCCGGTGATGCGGTAGCTGCCATCGCCGACTGGTTCGGCGCGCGTCTTGACCTGGCCGAGGTCGGTGCCGCACTGCGCCTCGGTGAGACACATGGTGCCGGTCCAGCGGCCTTCGGTCAGCGGCGTCATCAACTGTGCACGCAGCGGCTCGGGCGCGAACTGCATGATGGTGTTCATCGCGCCCAGCGACAGGCCCGGATACATGCCGAACGACCAGTTGGCGGAACCGATCATTTCCGTCTTGATCAGGCTCAAGGACATCGGCAGGCCCTGGCCGCCGTACTCGACCGGGTACGACAGCCCCTGCCAGCCGCCTTCGACATACTGTTGATAGGCCTCCTTGAAGCCCTTGGGCGTCGTCACCATACCGTCCTTGATGTGACAACCCTCCTGGTCACCCGACAGATTCAGCGGGGACAGTTCCTCTTCACAGAAACGCGCACATTCGTCGAGGATTGCATCGACCGTGTCCGGGTCGGCATCGCCGCCGTTCGAAAGCTTGGCGTAATGGGCCGGGAAGTCAAAGACTTCGTTGACCAGAAAGCGGATGTCGCGCAGAGGGGCTTTGTAGGCAGGCATGACTCACCGGCTGAATTGACCGAATGTTCATTGTTACATGATCGCTGCCAGCGACGGATGACAGCATCGGCCAACATCGCAGCCCCCGGACCGGCGAGAATGCCTCGCACCTTGGCCCATGCCGAACCGAACCCCAGGAACCATGAACAGTCAGTCACTTGCCGACGAGACCCGCATCATCGCGCAGACCCGCCAGTGGCTGGAGCGTGCGGTGATCGGCTTGAATCTCTGCCCCTTCGCCAAAGCTCCGTATGCGTGCGGCCAGCTGCGCATTCAGGTCAGTGCGGCCCGAAATACCGATGATCTGCTGGATGCGCTGCAAGCCGAGCTGCTGCTGCTGCGCGACACGCCGAGCGATGAGGTCGAAACCACCCTGCTGGTGCATCCGGGCGTGTTGGCTGACTTTCTCGACTACAACGACTTTCTGGACGCCGCCGACGCCGAGCTTGTCGCCAACGGACTGGAGGGCGAAATCCAGATCGCGAGCTTTCATCCCGAGTATTGCTTCGCCGACAGCGAACCCGAGGACGTCAGCAATTTCACCAATCGATCGCCTTACCCGATGCTGCACCTGCTGCGCGAGCCCAGCGTCGAACGCGCGGTCGGCTCGCTGGACGATCCGGACGCGGTCTATCTACGCAACATCGAAGTCCTGCGCGGGCTTGGCGACACCGGCTGGCGGGCGCTGTGGGATGAGGGCTGAGCGCTCGACAGCCAAAGCGGGGGCTCGCGCAAAAGATGCAAAGCCGCTAAGAACGAAAAAAGCAATTGAATTAAAAAGGCTTTCTTTGCGCCTTGGCGTCTTTGTGCGAGCCCGTCTTTGCAGCAAGCACTACTCGCCGCCGAACCACGCGGAGATGCCGGCCACGCCCTGGGCGCCGGCCTGCCAGGCTACTGCGAGCTGCGATGGACCGACGCCACCAATCGCATAGACCGGCAGGCCCGCATCGGCCGCCAGTGCGCCGAAGGCAGACCAGTCCAGCGTCGGCGCCGATGGATGGCTGGGTGTCGGCCGAACCGGGCCCAGCACGGCGGCGTCGAACCCGAGCTCGCGGGCGCGCGCCAGCGATTTCGCGCCGTGGCAGGAGCCCAGCATCCGCCCCGAGGCCCCAGACGGTCTTTGAGCCAGCTCGAACAGAGCCGCCTCGCTGGCATGCCAGCCCGCACCAAGGGCGGCTGACAGCGCCGGATCGCGATCCAGCACCAGGCGCTCGACCGCCCAACACTCGGCCACCTGGCCGGCCAGCCGGCGGTAGCCGACGTCCGCCAGCCTGGGCAGGCGCAGACGCAGCAGCGCGTCGGTGGGTAGCGCAGGCAGCCGCCGGACCAGCTCATCGGCGCTGATGTCCGGCGGCGTGATCAGGTACTGCGAAGGCAGACGCAAAGCGTTCAGGATCGGGCCGTCGGCCGGCAGCAAGCGGTAGTCGCCCAGTCGCCCCAGGGAACTCCAGGCCAGCGCCTGATCTTCCAGCGACTGCGGATCGCCCTGCCATCGCTCGACCAGCCAGGTATCAAGCTCAACGGTCTTGTCGGGATAGGCATGCCGCAGCACGATGAGACGTCGTGCCGATTGCAGTTGAATGCCGAGTTCCTCCCGGAGTTCACGGTGCAGGGCCTGCTCCACGGATTCACCGGCCTCGATCTTGCCGCCCGGGAATTCCCACCAGCCGGCCGCCTCCTTGCCGTCGGGGCGCTGCGCGATCAGGACATCGCCGTTGGCGCGGCGCAGGACTCCGACGGCGATGCGGACAAGCTTGCGTACCGAATCAGGTCCGGTACTCGGCATTGATGCGCACATAGTCGTAACTGAAATCGCAGGTCCAGACGATAACGCCGGCATCGCCGCGCCCAAGGTCGATCTGAATGCTGAATTCCGGGCGCGCAAACACGGCCGCGCCCAGTTCCTCGCGATAGGACACAGCCGGCGCACCGTCCTCGATCAGCAGGACTTCATCGATCGCGATGCGGATACGCGACACATCGAGCGCCGGGACTCCGCTGCGCCCCACGGCCGCCAGAATCCGGCCCCAGTTGGCGTCGCCGGCGAAACAGGCGGTCTTGACCAGCGGCGAATGCGCCACGGCGTCGGCCGCCAGGCGTGCCTCGGCCTCGCTGCCGGCACCGGAGACGGCAATGGTGATGAAACGCGTGGCGCCTTCGCCGTCACGCACGATGGCCTGTGCCAGTTCGAGACAGACCTCGCGTACTGCCGCGGCGACCGTCTCGAAGGCCGCATCGCCGACTTCGATGGTATCGCCGGTCGCACCGGTGGCGAACAGCATCGCCGAGTCATTGGTCGAGGTATCGCCGTCCACGGTGATGCAGTTGAACGAGACCTCGACCGCATCGCGCAGGCAGCGCTCGGTCGCTGCGCGGCTGAGTTTGGCATCGGTGCCGACGAAGGCGAGCATGGTCGCCATGTCCGGGCGGATCATGCCGGCCCCCTTGGAGATACCGGTCACGGTGACGGTTTCGCCGTTGATCTGGACTTCGCGACTGGCGCCCTTGGCGACGGTGTCGGTGGTCATGATGGCATCGGCCGCGGCGCGCCAGCCATTGGCATCAAGGGCCGCGAACGCATGCGGAATCGCGGTTTCGATCTTCTGCACCGGCAGGGCCTGCCCGATCACGCCGGTCGAGAACGGCAGCACCGCGCCGCCGCCGAGCGCCTGCGAGGCGAAGCCGGCGGTCGCGCGCGCGGCGTCCATTCCGGCCTCGCCGGTGCCGGCGTTGGCGTTGCCGCTGTTGACCAGCAGTCCGCGCACGGCCTGGGTGCCGGCCAGAATCTCCCGACACAGCAGCACCGGTGCGGCGCAGAAGGCATTGCGCGTGAACACGCCGGCGACGGTACTGCCCTCGGCCAGTTCGATCAGCAGCAGATCCTGCCGGCCCGGCTTCTTGATCGCCGCCTCGGCGGTGCCGAGTCGCACGCCCGCCACCGGCAGCAGCGACTCGGGCGGTTTCAGATTGACTGCCATACAGCGCCTCCCGCGCCCCATACCGCGCTCTTGCGGACTTCGGGATCGTCCCGGGTCCCGGGTTCCGGGCCCCAAGTACCGGCGCCTAAGCCAGTTTGCCGTGACACTGCTTGAACTTCTTGCCGGAGCCGCAGGGACAGGGATCATTGCGGCCGACCTTGGGCATGTCGCGCACCACGGTTTCCGGCTTCGGCTGAATGCGTGGCGGCGCCACATTGAGCGGCCGCCCGCCGGCCGCGGCGGACGGCGGTGGTGGCGGTGGCGATGGCGGTGGCGATGGCGATGGCGGCGCCTCGGCTTCGCTCTGCGAGAACGACGGCGCCTCGGCATGCTGCATGACGATCTGCTTGGGTGCCTGACGCTGCGCTTCCACGGCCTCGACTTCGGCCTCGGTCTGAATCTGGACCTTGGCGAGTATCGTGATCACTTCGTGCTTGAAGCGCGACAGCATGTCGTTGAACAGGGTGAAGGCCTCGCGCTTGAACTCCTGCTTGGGGTCTCGCTGCGCATACGCGCGCAGATTGATGCCCTGACGCAGGAAGTCCATCGCCGCCAGATGCTCGCGCCACAGGCGGTCGAGCACGTTCAGCGAAATCGCCTTCTCGAAATGCTCCAGCACCGCCGCGCCGACGCGTTCCTTCTTGGCGACGTAGGCCTCATCGATCATCTTCGCGAGGCGTTCGCGCAGGCCCTGCTCGTTGAGGGATTTTTCCTCGTCGAGCCACTTCTGGATCGGAACCTCCAGCTGGAAGTCGCGCTGCATGGCTTCTTCGAGGCCCGCCTTGTCCCACAGGTCCTCGATGCTCTGCGGCGGGATATAGGCATCGATCACTGCATTGCTGACGTCCTTGCGAATCTCGTCGATCATCGGCGAGACACGATCCGCAGACATCAGCTCATCGCGCAGTTCATAGACTACCTTGCGCTGGTCGTTGGCGACGTTGTCATAGTCGAGCAGGTGCTTGCGGATGTCGAAGTTGTGCGCTTCGACCTTGCGCTGCGCGGTTTCGATGGCTCGCGTCACCCACTTGTGCTCGATTGCCTCGCCTTCCTGCATGCCGAGGCGTTGCAGCATCGCGCGCATGCGCGGCGGCGTGAAGATGCGCATCAGCGTATCTTCCAGTGACAGGTAGAAACTCGACGCGCCAGGATCGCCCTGACGACCCGAGCGACCGCGCAGCTGATTGTCGATGCGTCGTGACTCGTGCCGCTCGGAGCCGATCACGCACAGGCCGCCGGCCGCCAGCGCCTTGTCGTGACTGATCTTCCAGTCGGCCTTGATCCGCTCGCGCGCCGTCACATCGTCTTCCGGCACTTTGGCCAGTTCGGCGTCGAGGCTGCCGCCGAGCACGATGTCGGTGCCGCGGCCGGCCATGTTGGTGGCGATCGTCACCGAGCCCGGGCGACCGGCCTGGGCGATGATCTCGGCTTCGCGCTCGTGCTGCTTGGCGTTGAGCACTTCATGGCGAATGTTGTTCTGGTTCAGCAGTTGCGAAAGCAGTTCCGAGGTTTCGATCGAGGCGGTGCCGACCAGCACCGGCTGCTCCCGCTTGGATGCGTCGACGATCTGCTCGACCACGGCATTGAACTTCTCGCGCGCGGTCATGAACACCAGATCGCCATCATCCTTGCGCGCCATCGGCCGGTTCGGCGGAATCACCACGACTTCTAGGTTGTAGATCGTCTGGAACTCGTAGGCCTCGGTATCGGCCGTGCCAGTCATGCCGGACAGTTTTTCGTACAGACGGAAATAATTCTGGAACGTGATCGAGGCCAGTGTCTGGTTTTCCTGCTGGATCGGCACGCCTTCCTTGGCCTCGATCGCCTGATGCAGGCCGTCGGACCAGCGCCGGCCGGCCATCATGCGGCCGGTGAATTCGTCGATGATGATGACCTGACCATTACGCACGATGTATTCGACATCGCGCTTGTACAGCAGGTGCGCACGCAGCGCGGCATTGAGGTGATGCATCAGCACGATGTGCTGGGCGTCGTAGAGGCTTTCGCCCTCGCCGAGCAGACCGGCCTCCTGCATCAATTCCTCGACGTGCTCGAAGCCTTCCTCGGTGAGGTGGACCTGCTTGCCCTTCTCGTCCACGGAGTAGTCGCCGGGGCCTTCCTCCTCATCCTGCTTCGTCAGCCGCGGAACCAGCACGTTGATCTTGACGTAGAGGTCCGGCTTGTCATCGGTCGGCCCCGAAATGATCAATGGCGTGCGCGCTTCGTCGATCAGAATCGAATCGACCTCGTCGATGATGGCAAAGGCGTGGCCACGCTGCGCCTTGTCTTCCGTGCGAAACGCCATGTTGTCGCGCAGGTAATCGAAGCCCAGCTCGTTGTTGGTCGCGTAGGTGATGTCGGCCTGATAGGCCTCACGCTTTTCGGTGGCGGGCTGATTGGGCACCACCACCCCCACGCTCATGCCAAGGAAGCGGTAGATGCGCCCCATCCACTCGGAATCGCGCCGCGCCAGATAGTCGTTGACGGTGACGATATGCACGCCCTTGCCGGGCAGCGCATTGAGATAGGCTGCGAGCGTGGCGACCAGGGTCTTGCCTTCGCCGGTCTTCATTTCGGCGATCTTGCCGGCGTGCATGATCGCGCCGCCGATCAGCTGTACGTCGAAGTGACGCATGCCGAGCACGCGCTTGCCGGCCTCGCGGACCACGGCGAACGCCTCCGGCATGATCTGATCGAGGGTTTCGCCCTTGGCCAGCCGTTCGCGGAAGTAGGGCGTCTTGGCGGCGAGCGCCTCGTCGCCGAGTGCGCTCATTTCGGCATCGAGCGCATTGACCTGGGCGACCAGGCTGTCGAGCCCCTTGAGAATGCGTTGATTCCGGCTGCCGAACATGCGCGCCAGTAAATTATTCAACATGACCGATCGATGATGCGCGCACCCTCGGGCACGCGTAGGGCGCCTCGGGGCGCCAGGGGCCGCGTATTATGCCGTCGAACGCCCCAACAAGCAGTAACTGCTCACGCCCCCAGGCCCTGACGACGCCTAGCGCGACGCTCGAATGTACTGACTGGGGTTGACCACACGCCCGTTCAAGAGCACCTCGAAATGAACGTGCGGGCCGGTGGAACGCCCGGTGGAACCCAGCGCGGCCACGGACTGGCCCTTCTTCACGCGGTCTCCGACCTTCACGTACACCGATTTGTTATGGCCGTAACGGGTCACGTAGCCGTTGCCGTGATTGATCTCGACGAGGTTCCCGTAACCGAAGCGCGGACCCGCGTAGGAAATCACACCGGAGGCGGCGGCCAGCACGTCGCTGCCTTCCTTGCCGGCGAAGTCCACGCCCTGATGATAGGTGCGCCGACCGGTGAAGGGGTCGGTACGCGCGCCGAACACCGAGGAAATCCAGCCCTTGGCGATCGGCCAGCCGGACGGGCGGACTTCCTTCTGCAGGCGGCTGGCCAGCAGCAGGTCTTCGAGCACCCGCATCTGGCGCTCGCGATCGTCGAGCTGACGCTGGACCGCGTCGAGCTGGGTGATCATCGATGAGGCGTCGATGGCGTCACCGGCCGCTTCGGTTTCGGGTCCACCGATCGGCGGCGGGGTACTGAAGTCGAATTCGCCGCTGTCGAGGTCGGCGATCTCGGTGAGCCGCTGTCCGGCAGCGTCCAATCGCATCATCTGCGCCTGCAGCTGACCGAGGCGGCGTGCGATCGCGTGCGTATTGTCGAGCACGTATTCGCGGGTCTTTTCGAGCTGGGAGCGTTGATCGGCGATGTCATCGGCCCAGACACTGGCGATTTCGGTCGCCTGGTTCTTGCCGCCGCCGCCGAGCTGGGATCCGGCGACGAAGGAGCCGACCATCAGGACGACCAGCAATAGCGCCATCGGACCCCAAATGATCGCGCCGCGCGCGCCCAGATTGAATCGCCAGGTTCGCCCACGATTGTGATTGACTACAATAATATCCATGCCGTCCCGAATGCGGCCCCGAGCCCTGAATGTCTGACCTTTTCCGACCGTTGTCCCAACTGCTCGACGGTCACCCCACCACTGTTCGGTCGGTTCTTGCCCGCGCCCAATATCTGCGCGGCATACAAGACGCGATCCGCGAACACCTGGCGGCGCCCTGGTCGCATTCCGTCCGAGTCGCCAATCTGCGCGGCCGCAAACTGATCCTCTACACCGACAATGCCTCGGCGCTGAATCAGATGCGTTTCCGAACAGACGAGCTTTTGGCGTTTCTTCAAGAACGCTTCGGTACGACTTTCCGACAGATCGAAATCAAAGTACGGCCTGCCGCCCCAAGTTAGTCCGAGTCTACACGCGCCGAAATGGTGCACACAAGGACAAATTCAGCCGCCTACTGCGCAAAAATCACCGGTCGTCGTCTCAGGCGGCTGCCGGCAGTCCCTGCATGTACGTGATCGGTGCCCGCGCCGGGTCATCGAAGCTGACGATTTCCCAGGACGCCGGATCATTCAGCAACTTGCGCGCCAGTTTGTTGTTGAGTTCATGACCGGACTTGTGCGCGGAATAGGCGCCGATCAGGCTGTGCCCGAGCAGATACAGATCACCGATCGCATCGAGAATCTTGTGACGCACGAATTCGTCGTCATAGCGCAGCCCCTCGTTGTTGAGCACGCGGAACTCGTCGAGCACCACGGCATTGTCGAGGCTGCCGCCCAGCGCCAGATTGCGTGAACGCATGAATTCGACATCACGCATGAATCCGAAGGTGCGCGCACGCGAAACCTCTCGCACGAAACTGGTCGTGGAAAAGTCCATGACCGCACTCTGCCCACTGGAGCGCACCACCGGATGCTTGAAGTCGATACCGAAGGACAGACGAAAACCGTCGTACGGCTCCAGCCGCGCCATCTTGTCGCCTTCCTGCACCTGCACCGGCTGCTTCACTCGGATGAATTTCTTGGCGGCGTCCTGCTCGTGGATGCCGGCCGACTGGATCAGGAACACGAACGGACCGGCGCTGCCATCCATGATCGGCACTTCGGCGGCGGACAGCTCGACAATCGCGTTGTCGATGCCCAGGCCGGCCAGGGCCGACAGCAAGTGCTCGACCGTCTGGATCTTGACCGTATCCTGAATCAGACAGGTGCAAAGCTGGGTGTCACCGACCAGATCGGCGCGTGCCGGGACTTCCACGGAAGTATCCCGATCAAGGCGGCGAAACACGATGCCGGTATCGGGGCCGGCCGGCAGCAGGGACATATAGACCTTGCGGCCGCTGTGCAGACCCACGCCAGTGGCGCGGACGGGTTGGCGCAATGTGCGCTGCTTGAGCATCTTCTTGTTCGGATCCTTCTGATTCGTATGGCGTTGGCAGCCGGTCCTGGTCCGACGCAAACGTCCGGTGTCAGATTCCGCAGATTCCGCCGAGCGCTTGAAACGATCGTTCGATCATGATCGGCAGGTCGGGAGGCCGGGCACATGCCCAAACCTGCGGTGCATTGGATACGCTATCACACGCACCCGTCTGCAGGCTGAGCGATCGAGGTGCCGGAACCCCGATCGCGCCACCGCTCGACCTACATTGTGCACCGCCGCGCCCCCACGCGGCGAAGCCGATGCTAGTCCGCCTGATTGCGCAGAAACGCCGGAATGTTGAGGATTTCCTCATCCGGAATCGCCGCCGTGGCGAAGTCGTGCGCCGCGGCCGGCTGACGCCGGATCACGGTCGGCACGTCGACGGCCGCGGGACGCGGTGATCCGGTCACGTCCGGACGCTTGAGCGGCGTGACGACCGTGTTGTGCTGCACGCTGCCTTGTGGCATCTGCATCTGCGGTACCACGCCGCCGCCCAGACCCGTCGCCACCACCGTCACGCGCAGCTCGCCATCCAGCGCCTGATCGAGCGAAGTGCCGAACTTGACGTCGACATCGTCGGAGGCGATCTCCATAACACGCTTCATCACCCGGTTGATCTCGCCCATCTTCAGCGTGCCGTCGCAGGCCAGGTTGACGAGGATGCCGCGCGCATTGGACAGCTCGATGTCGTCGAGCAGCGGACTGGTCAGCGCTTCTTCGACCGCCTGCGAGGCGCGCGCTTCGCCGGTGGCGCGGCCCATGCCCATCATCGCCTTGCCGCGGTTGCGCATCACGGTGCAGACGTCCGCGAAGTCGACGTTGACCATGCCCGGCCGGGTGATCAGATCGGAGATCCCCTGGACCGCGTTCTGCAAGACGTCGTTGGCCTTGCGGAAGCACTCGTCCATGGTCGCATCGTCACCCAGCACGAGTTGCAGCTTCTCGTTGGGAATGAGGATCAGCGAGTCGACATGCTTGTGCAGTTCCTCGATGCCGCGCATCGCCGAGGCGCCGCGCTTCTTGCCCTCGAACATGAACGGCTTGGTGACCACGGCCACCGTGAGGATGTCGAGTTCGCGCGCGATCTCGGCGATCACCGGCGCCGCACCGGTGCCGGTGCCGCCCCCCATGCCGGCGGTGATGAACAGCATGTCGGTGCCGTCGAGCAGCTCACGGATGCGGTCCTTGTCCTCCAGCGCGGCGGCGCGACCCTTTTCGGGGTCCGAGCCGGCGCCCAGGCCCCGCGTGATCGTCGATCCGATCTGAAGGATGTTCTGGGTCTTGCAGCGATCCAGATGTTGACGGTCGGTGTTGGAGCAGACGAAGTCCACGCCTTCGATCTCCGCCTCCACCATTTGGTTGACGGTATTGCAGCCACCGCCGCCGACACCCACGACACGAATGATGGCGCGATCCGCAGTTTGCCCATCGAGTATTTCGAACATTTCCGGCATGACAGCCTCCTTGAATTACCTGAACAGCCCTTTCCAAGCCTTGAAAACGAAGTCGGGTTTGACCCCGCACATGTAAAAGAACGATTTATCGTTGTTAAAAGTTGCCCCGGAACCAGTGCATCACCCGGTCCAGAGCCTGTTTGATTCCCCCGTGTTCGAGTTCGCTGCGGTCGCCGGGCAAGTGATCCCGACCGAACAGCAGCAAACCCACCCCGGTTGCGTAAACCGGATTGCGTGCAACCTCGGTGAGCCCGCGCACGTTGTGCGGCAGACCCAGCCGAACCGGCACCTCGAAGATTTCCTCGGCCAGTTCCACCACGCCCGGAATCTTGGAGCTGCCGCCGGTGAGCACCACGCCGCCGGCGATCAGGTCGTAGAAGCCGCTGCGATGCAGCTCGCGCTTGATGAAGTCGCGGAACAGCTCCTCGTAGCGCGCGCGGATGACCTCACTCATCGCCTGCCGGGAAATGCGGCGCGGCGGATGGTCGCCGGTTGACGGCACCTCGATTTCCTCGTCGCGCTCCAGCATCTGCGGCAGCGCGCAGCCGTGCTTGATCTTGATCTCGCCGGCCGCCTGGGTCGGCGTGCGGAACATCGCGGCGATGTCGCGTGTGACGTATTCGCCGGCGATCGGCACCACCGCCGTATGGCGGATCGAACCGTCCTTGAAGATCGCGATGTCCGAAGTGCCGTGACCGATGTCGACCAGGCACACGCCGAGGTCGCGCTCGTCCGGCATCAGCACCGCATAGGAGGACGCCAGCGGCTCCAGGATCAGACGGTCGACCTGCAGACCGCAGCTCTCCACGCATTTGTGGATGTTCTGCGCGGCCGAGACCGAGACCGAGACCATGTGCACCTTGGCTTCGAGCCGCACGCCGAACATGCCGGCCGGTTCACGGATGCCCTCCTGTCCGTCGACCGACCATTCCTGCGGCACCACGTGCAGAACTTTCTGGTCGTTGGGGATCGGCACGGCACGCGCCGCGTCGATCACGCGTTCCTTGTCGGCCTCGCTGACCTCCTTGTTGCGCACCGCGACGATGCCCTGCGAATTGAAGGCCTTGACGTGGCTGCCGGAAATGCCGGCGTACACCGACTGCACGCGGCAGCCGGCCATCAGTTCGGCCTCTTCGATCGCACGCCGGATCGATTGCGTGGTCGCCTCGATATCCACCACCACGCCGCGCGACAATCCACGCGAGGGATGTGAGCCCAGGCCCACGATCTCCAGTGAACCGTCGGTGCCGATCTCGCCGACGATCGCCACGACCTTGGAGGTGCCGATATCCAGGCCGACAAGCAGATTCTTGGCGGTCCGTTTAGCCATTTTTTGCATCCTCTTCTTCCGTCGGCAGACGCCAGCCGACGGCGAATCCGTTGCTGTAGCGCAGGTCCACGTAGTTCACGCGTTCCAGTTCATTGACCAATGCGGGCAACACTTCGGTGGCGATGCGCTCGGCCTGCCGGGCCGGCGACTCACGCCCCAGGCGCAGCTCGACACCGTCAGCGGTGCCCATGTACCACTCGCCGCGCGCGTCCATGCGCACGCTGCGCGGGCTCAAGGGCGTGGCACCGAGCCGCTGCACCAGGGCCATGTAGGCGTCGAGCACCTCGAGCACTCGGCCGCCCGGCCCGTCGAGTCGCGGCAGGCTGTCGGACAGTTCTTCCGGCGCAGGCGGTGTGAACACCACGCCCTGTTCGGACAAGGCACCGGCCGCGCCCCAACGCGCAGCGGCCCGGTGCTCTGCCACTTTCACGCGCAGCACGCCGGGCCATGCGCGCGTCACGCGCGCACTGGCGATCCAGGGTTCGGACTCCAGCTTGTCCCGAATCGCGGCCAGATCCACGGCGAAGAAGCCGCCGCCGACCAAGGGTTCGATGCGCCCGCGCAGCTGCTGCGGCGAAACATGTGCGAAATCGCCATCCAGGCGCAGTTGTTCGATGCGCGGACCGCCGTTGTCCATCGCCTGCGTCACGGCCCAGGCCAGGGTGCACAGCCCGATCAGCGCCGCCACGAACGGCCAGGCGCGCAGCGAGGGTGGCAAGGGATTGACGGCGGCGTCGACCGGCGCGTCGAAAGTGATGGCCTCAGACGGCATCGGAGGTCTCCAGGCCGGCTTCGAGAATCCGCCAGCACAGTTCGTCGAAGTCGATGCCGGCGGTCTTGGCCGCCATCGGCACCAGCGAATGCGAGGTCATTCCGGGCAGCGTGTTGACCTCGATCAGATATTCACGGCCCTGTTCGTCGAGCAGAAAGTCGACGCGGCCCCAGCCGCTGCCGCCGATCAGCTCGAAGGCGCGCAGACACAGACTGCGCAGCTCCATCTCACGCGCCGGCGCCAGCCCGGCCGGGCAGTGATACTGGGTTTCGTCCGAGATGTATTTGGCGTGGTAGTCGTAGAACTCGGAGGCCGGCACGATGCGGATGATCGGCAGAGCCTCGCCGTCCAGAATCGAGCAGGTGTACTCCCCGCCGCCGATGTTGCGTTCCGCCAGTACCACACGCTGGCGTTCGTTGTACTCGCCGGCCGCCCGGCGGAATGCCGAAACCGCCGAGGAGGCGAAAGCAACCTTGCTGATGCCGACGCTGGAACCTTCGGCCGCCGGCTTCATGAAGTACGGATAGCCCAGCGTCTCGCCGGCCGCGAGGGCATCCTCGTTCGAGGCCAGCAGCATCCATTCCGGCGTAGGCAGACCTTCAGCCTTCCAGATGCGCTTGGTTCGCAGCTTGTCCATCGCCAGCGCCGAGGCAAGCACGCCGCAGCCGCCGTAGGCGATGCCCTGCAGATCCAGCAGCGCCTGCACGGTGCCGTCTTCGCCACCGGTGCCATGCATGATGTTGAAGGCGCGCTGATAACCCTGACGACCCAAGGCCAGCAGCGTGTCGCGATCGGCGTCGATCAGGGTGGCGTCGACGCCGCGACGCCGCAGCGCGGCATAGACGTTGGCACCGGACTGCAAGGAGACCTCGCGCTCGCTCGACCAACCGCCGCACAGCACGGCGACGCGGCCGAAGGCGCGCGGATCCTCGATCCGCGGTGAGGCGTGAGGCGTGAGGCGTGAGGCGTTCATGCTGCGTCTCCAACAAACCGGACCTCGGGCTGCAGCTTCACGCCGCGTTGGCGTTCCACTTCGGCTCGCACGAAATCGATCAGACGTTCGACGTCGGCCGCACGCGCACCGGCTTCGGTGACGATGAAGTTGGCGTGCATGGCCGACACCACGGCGCCACCGATGCGATGGCCCTTGAGTCCACAGGACTCGATCAAACGAGCGGCGTGATCGCCCTGCGGGTTGCGGAAGGTGCTGCCGGCGGTCGGCTTGCCCACCGGCTGCGTGGCGCGACGCTTGGTCAGCCAGGCCTTCATGTCGGCCGCGCCGGAGCCGTCCGCATCGGCGTCCAGGCGCAGACGCGCGGCGGTGAATCCGGCGAAGCCGGCCGGCGCAACCACATGACGGTAGCCGGTTTCGAAGGCCGCTTTCGGCAGCCATTCGAAATGCCCGTCGTCGAACAGCACTTCGACGGACTCCACGAAATCCCAGGTCTCGCCGCCGTGCGCGCCGGCGTTCATCGCCAGCGCGCCGCCGAGCGTGCCGGGCACGCCAATCAGGAAGCCGAGGCCGGCCAGTTTCGCGTCGGCGCAGGTCTTGGCGAGGCGTGCGCAGTGGGCGGCGGCACCGGCCTGCACCAGCCGGGACCCGGAAACAGCAAGCTCCGGGCGGATTTCGTCGAATCCGTCCTTCAGGCAGATCACCGTGCCGCGGATGCCGCCGTCGCGCACCAGCAGATTGCTGCCGAGACCGACCCAGCTCATCGGTTCGCTGTCCGGCAGTTGCCGCACGAAATCCGAAAGATCCTCGCGGTCCGCCGGCTCGAACCAACGGTCCGCCGGCCCACCGACGCGCCAGGAGGTATGCAGCGCCATCGACTCGCCGTACGCCAGGCGCCCGCGCACGCCGCTTTGCGGCTCCCGGATACGCTGCGCATTCATGCGCCACCCCCGAAGCGGTCGGCCAGCAGCCCCGGCAGGCTGCCGATATCGCCGGCACCCAGTGTCAACAACACGTCACCGTCACGCAGCACCGCCGCCAGCGCGTCGGGCAATTCGGCAAGCTTGTCCACGAATACGGGGGAAACCTTGCCGCGTGCCCGAATGCCGCGCGCCAGGCTGCGGCCATCGGCATTGGCGATCGGCGCTTCACCGGCGGCATAGACTTCGGTCAGCAGCAGTTCGTCGACGCTCGACAGCACCGCGCAGAAGTCGTCGAACAGATCGCGCGTGCGTGAGTAGCGGTGCGGCTGGAAGCTCACGACCAGCCGACGTCCCGGGTTGGCCGAACGCATCGCTTCGAAGGTGGCGGCGAGTTCGCGCGGGTGGTGACCGTAGTCGTCGACCAGGCGCACGCGCGCAGTACCGATCGTGATCTCGCCGTGCGATTCGCAGCGTCGTCCGATCCCCTGGAATTCGGCCAGCGCCTTGCGGATCGCCGTGAACGGCACATCGAGTTCATGCGCGATCGCCACGGCAACCAGCGCGTTCTCGACGTTGTGCCGTCCCGGCAGATTCAGGAACAGCGATTCGCGCTGACCATCCGGCGTCAGCACTTCGAAGCGGCTGCCCTCGCCATCGGACCGCACGTTCTCGGCGCGAATGTCGGCGTCCTCGGCGAAACCGTAGGTCAGCACCGGCCGACCCACTTCCGGCAGCATCTGGCGGACCACGGCGTCGTCGATGCACATCACCACCAGGCCATAGAACGGCAGCCGCGCCAGGAATTCGAGGAAGGTCGCACGCAGCCGCGCAAAGTCGCCGCCGTAGGTTTCCAGATGATCGGCGTCGATATTGGTGACCGCGGCGATCATCGGCGTCAGATGCAGGAACGAGGCATCGGATTCGTCGGCTTCGGCCACAAGGTAGTCGCCGGCGCCGAGCCGTGCATTGGTGCCGGCCGACTTGACGCGGCCGCCGACGACGAAGGTCGGGTCCAGTCCGCCTTCGGCGAGCGTGGCCGCGACCAGGCTCGTGGTCGTGGTCTTGCCGTGGGTGCCGGCGATGGCGATGCCGTAGCGGAAACGCATCAGCTCGGCCAGCATCTCGGCACGCCGCACCACCGGAATCAGCCGCCGGTGCGCCTCGACCACCTCGGCGTTGTCGGCCCTGACCGCGGTCGAGGCGACCACGACATCGGCCCCCTGAACATTGTCGGCAACGTGTTCGGAGAAAATGCGGGCACCCAGCGAGGCCAGCTGGCGCGTCACCGCCGAGTCCTTGAGATCGGAGCCGGAGACTTCGTAGCCCAGATTGATCAGCACCTCGGCGATTCCGGCCATGCCGGAACCCCCGATGCCGATCAGGTGTATGCGGCGCACGCGACGCATCGGCGCCGAGACCAGTCGTGCCATTCCGGCGGCATTCATCATTTGCGCGCCTCCTGCAACAACGTGCTGACGATCACGTCCAAGGCGCGCGGCCAGGCTGCCGCACGCGCCGCTTCGGACATGCGCAACAGCACCTCGCGGTCGGCCGTCAGCGCGCTCAGGCTGTCCGCCAGCCGTTCCGGCGTCAGCGCCGACTCGGCAATCATCTCGGCCGCGCCGGCGCCGACCAGATATTCGCCGTTGCGCGTCTGGTGATCGTCGGTGGCAAACGGAAACGGCACCAGCAGCGAAGCGCAGCCGGCTGCCGCCAGTTCCGCCACGGTCATCGCGCCGGACCGGCACAGCACCAGATCGGCCCAGGCATAGGCCGCCGGCATGTCTTCGATGAAGGCGTCGAGTCGCGCCTCCACGTTTGCTTCGCGATAGGACTGCTCGGCCACCTCGAGCGTGCGACCGGCCTGATGCCAGACCTGCGGGCGACGCTCGGCGGACATCTGCGCCAGGGCCTGTGGTACCCGTTCGTTCAGCGCCCGCGCGCCCTGGCTGCCGCCGAGTACGAGGACTCGAATCGCGCCGTCCCGACCCGCCAGCCGCTGCGCCGGTGCCGGCACCGCCGCGAAGCCGGCACGCACCGGATTGCCCACCGTCACGCCATTGCGGATCGAACCCGGGAAGGCTTGCAGAACCCGCCGCGCGAAGCGCGCGAGGATGCGGTTGGTGGTGCCCGGCGCGGCGTTCTGTTCGTGTATCACCAGCGGCTGGCGCATCAGCCAGGACGCGAGCCCGCCCGGACCGGCGACGTAGCCACCCATGCCCAGCACCACGTTCGGCTTGCGACGCCGCACCACGGCCAGCGCCTGAATCAGCGCCCGGCCCACGGCCAGCGGCGCAGTCAGCAGACTGAGCATGCCCTTGCCGCGCAGGCCGGCCACACGGATCCATTCGACCTCGATGCCGTGGGCCGGCACCACGCGCGCTTCCAGCCCGGCCTGGGTGCCCATCCAGAACACCTCATGCCCCAGCTCGCGCAGGCGCTGCGCGACGGCGAGTGCCGGAAACACGTGCCCGCCGGTGCCGCCGGCCAGGATCATCGCCTTCATGTGCGCACCCCGGTGGGACGCCCGGCGACGGCGCGGCGGTTCTCGTGATCCACGCGCAGAATCAGTGCCAGCATCGCGCAGAAGGTGATCAGGCTGGAGCCGCCGTAGGACAGCAGCGGCAGGGTCAGACCCTTGGTCGGCAGCAGGCCGGTGTTGACGGCGAGATTGAGCATCGCCTGACCGCCGATCCAGCCGGTAAGCCCATAACAAAGGTAGGCGCGGAAGCGCTCGCCCTGCTGCTCGGCGACACGGCCGATTTCGAAGCCGCGCCAGCTCAGTACACCGTACAAGGCCAGCAGCACCACGGTGCCGGCGAGTCCGAATTCCTCGGCATAGATCGCGTAGATGAAGTCGGTGTACTGCTCCGGCAGGTACAGCAGCTTCTGTACGCTGTTGCCGAGCCCGACGCCAAACCATTCGCCGCGCCCGATCGCGATCAGTGACTGCGACAGCTGCCAGCCGGTATTCTCGATATCCGCAAACGGATCGCGGAAGCTGAGAATGCGCCGCAGGCGATAGGCCTGCGAGGTCGCCAGATAGGCGAAGGCGCCGCCGGCCGCCAGCACTGGCAAAAACAGGTACAGCAGGCGCGCGCCGGCCAGGAACAGCATCAGGAACACCACGCCCGCGAGCACCGCGGCGGCGCCGAAATCCGGCTCCAGCAACAGCAGGCCGCAGGCCAGCCCGATCGGGAACAGCGGCCGCATCAGGCCGCTCAGGGAATTCTGGAACGCCGCCTGACGCCGCACCAGATAGCCGGCCAGATAGACTACCAGCGCCAACCGCGCCGGCTCCGATGCCTGCAGGCTGAACAGCGGCAGATGAATCCAGCGGCGCGCGCCGTTGACCTCGCGCCCGACGCCGGGAATCAGCACCAGCATCAGCAGGAACAGCGCCAGCGCCAGCAGCCAGAAACCATTGCGTGCCCACACTGACATCGGCACGCAGAACAGCCCGGCACCGACCGCCAATCCCATCGCGGTATAGATCAGCTGACGGAAGAAGTAGTACATCGGGTTGCCGGTCATCGACTCGGCGACGGCCACCGACGCGGAAGCCACCATCACCAGACCCAGGGCCATCAGCGTGGCCACGGCCAGACAGAACGGCCGATCGAGCTGGCGCGGCGACACCACGAAGTGCAGACGCAGGGCATCGAAGGTGGCGGCGGCGTTCATTCCGCACCCTGCCTGGCAAGCTGCGCGAAACGCAGTCCACGTTCGATGTAGTTGCTGAACTGGTCGAGACTGGCACAGGCCGGGCTCAGCAATACCTGGTCCCCCGGTTGGGCGCAGTCGCGCGCTTCGCGCACGGCTTCGTCGAGCGTATGCACGCGCGACACCGGCAAGGCGCCGACAAGTCCGCGCTGCAGCTTGTCGGCGTCCTCGCCGTAGACGATCGCGGCACGGCCCTTTTCGGCGAGCGGCGGCCGCAGCGGCGAGAAGTCCTGACCCTTGCCCCGACCGCCTCCGAGCCACACGATCGGACCCGAAAGGCCACGCAAGGCTGCCAGCGTGGAGCCCACGTTGGTGCCCTTGGAATCGTCGATCCAGGTCACGCCACCGGCGTCCGACACCCACTGGCAGCGATGCGGCAGGCCTGGGAATGCACGCAGCGCCTGCAGCGCCGGCGCCAGCGCGATACCGGCGGCTTCGCCCAGGGCCAGCGCGGCCAGGGCGTTGGCGGCATTGTGCAGTCCGATCATGCGAAGTTCGGACATGGCGAGGAGGCGCTGCGCGCCGCGCATCAGCCAGTTCTGGCCGTCGGCGTGCAGCAGACCATAGTGACCGTCCTGCGGCAGATCGAGGCCGAAGCTCAGCACGGCCGACGCCTGTTCCGCATTGCGCGAGGTGGCGACATCGTCACGATTGACCACCGCGACATCGGCACCGCGATAGATACCGGACTTGATGCGCCCGTAGTTCTCCATCGTGTGGTGCCGGTCGAGATGATCCTCGGACAGGTTGAGCACGGTCGCAGCGGTGCTGCGCAGACTATGCGTCGTTTCGAGCTGGAAGCTCGAAAGCTCCAGCACGTAGAGGTCGGCACTCGCGTCGAGCAGATCGAGCACCGGCTTGCCGAGATTGCCGCCGAGCTTCACGTTCAGACCGGCGGCGCGCGCCATGTCACCGAGCAGTGTCGTGACGGTGGACTTGCCGTTGGACCCAGTGATGGCGATGACGGCCGGGTCCCGGGGAAGCGCGCGTGCGAACAATTCAACGTCGCCGAGAATCGGCACGCCGGCGGCGGCGAGCCTTTGCACGAACTCGTTGTCCAGCGAAACACCCGGCGACACGATGGCGCCGGCGAATCGGTTCAGCGGCTCCGGCGCAGAAAAGGCTCCAACGTGAAACGCCACTTGCGGGAAATCGGCACGCAGCGCTGCAAGGTCCGGCGGCGAGTCACGGCTGTCAGTCGCCAGACATACGGCGCCTTCACGCAGCAGATAGCGCAGCGCGGAAGTCCCGGACGCCCCGAGCCCGACAACGAGCCAGTGTTGTGCGCGAAAGCTCATCGCCGCACCTCCCCGGCATTTTCACCGGTCCCGAACAATGTCGGCCAGGTCGTCATCGGATCTTCAAGGTCGACAGACCGATCAGCACCAGAATCAGCGTCACGATCCAGAATCGGACGATGATCTTGGGTTCCGGCCAGCCCTTGAGTTCGAAGTGGTGGTGCAGCGGCGCCATGCGGAAGATGCGCTTCTTGCGCAGCTTGTAGCTGCCCACCTGCAGGGCCACCGACAGGGTTTCGGCGACGAATACGCCGCCCATGATCGCCAGCACCAGTTCCTGGCGAACCAGCACCGCGACCACACCCAGAGCCGCCCCCAGCGCCAGCGCGCCGACATCGCCCATGAACACCTGCGCGGGATAGGCGTTGAACCACAGGAAGCCGAGACCGGCGCCTGCGATGGCGGTGCAGAACGGCACCAGTTCGCCGACCCCGGCGATGTACGGAATGCTGAGGTAGTCGGCGAACTTGACGTTGCCGGTGCAGTAGGCGAAGGCGGCCAGCGCGCCGGCCACCAGCACCGTCGGCATGATCGCGAGACCGTCCAGGCCATCGGTGAGGTTCACGGCATTGCTGGAGCCCACGATCACCAGATAGGCCCAGAGCACGTAGAAACCGCCCAGCGGCACCATCACGTCCTTGACGAACGGGAAGATCAGCCCGGTTTCGGCCGGCGTCTGTGCGGTGAAGTACAAGGTGCCGGTGGCGGCGAACCCGGCCAGCGACAACCACAGATACTTGTGCTTGGCCGACAGGCCCATGGATTTGCCGTAGCGCACCTTCTTGTAATCGTCGACAAAACCGACCGCGCCGAAGGACATTGTCACCAGCCAGGCAATCCACACGAAACGGTTGGACAGATCGCTCCACAACAGCGTGCCGACGCTGACGGCAGCCAGGATCAGGGCACCGCCCATGGTCGGCGTGCCGGACTTCTTGAGGTGGGTCTGCGGACCGTCGTCGCGCACCACCTGACCGATCTGGTGGAACTGCAGCCTGCGGATCATCCACGGGCCGAAGGCGAACGAGAACGCCAGCGCCGTGAGCACGCCGAGCACGGCACGCAGGCTCAGGTACTGGAATACCCGGAATCCGCTCTGGTATTGCTGCAGCCAGTCGCTCAAGTGGTACAGCATTCAGTGCCCTCCCCCGACGACGCTGCCCGTCAACGCCGCCACCACGCGTTCCATTCGCGCCGAGCGCGACCCCTTGACCAGCACCGAGACGCCGGGTTCGATCTCGTCCTGCAGCGTCCTTGCAAGCGTGTCCACATCCGCGAAGTCGCGGCCACCGCGACCAAAGCCCACACTGGCCGATCGGGCGTAGCGCCCGACCGAATAGAGCCGCTCTACGCCCAGGGACCGGGCCGCGAACCCGGCCTCCACATGCAGTTCGTCTGCGCCTTGTCCAAGCTCGGCCATATCGCCGAGCACCAGCCAGCGTGGCGGCGGGCATTGCGCCAGCACCTGCAAGGCGGCCTGCAGCGAGCTCGGATTGGCGTTGTAGGAATCGTCGAGCACGCGGGTGCCGTGTCGGCCCGCCTTCCAGGACAGGCGACCGTCGGCCGGCTGCACCTGCGCCAGCCCCTGCGCAATCTGATCCAGCTCCAGCCCGGCGGCCAGCGCCGCGGCCGTGGCGGCGAGTGCGTTGAGCACGTTGTGGCGGCCCGGCAGCGGCAGACGCAGGTCCGCGCGGGCGCCGAAGGCGTGGATCGTGAAGTGCATTTCGGCCGGCGCCTCGGCCGGCAGGCCCTGAATGTCTTCGGCGCGCACATCGGCGTCCGCCGACAGGCCGAAGCGAATCACCCGCGAACCGCCGGCCAGTTCGGTCCACAGCGGTGCCTGCACGTCATCGGCGTTGATGATCGCGACCGCCTCGTCGGCCAGGGCGGCGAACAGCTCGCCCTTGCCACGGGCCACGCCTTCGCGACTGCCGAAGCCTTCGAGGTGCGCATCCCCGGCCTGCGTGACCACCCCGATATTCGGCCGTGCGATGTCCGCCAGCTGTGCGATCTCGCCCCGATGATTGGCGCCCATTTCGATCACGGCAGCACGATGTTCGGCGCGCAGGCGGCACAGCGTCAGCGGAACGCCGATGTGATTGTTGTAGTTACCGGCCGTGGCCAGCACCGGTCCCAGCGGCGCCAGCACCGCGGCCAGCATCTGCTTGACCGTGGTCTTGCCATTGCTGCCGGTGACGCCGATCAGAGGAAGCGAAAACCCGGCGCGCCAGCTCGCGGCATAGGCCTGCAGCGCCGCCAAGGTGTCCGGCACCAGCAATTGCGGCAGCGGCAGATCCTGGGCACGGCTCACCAGAGCGGCAGCGGCGCCGCGTTCGACGGCCTTGGGCACGAAGGCATGTCCGTCGAAATTCGGGCCGGACAGGGCCACGAACAGTTCGCCCGGCGCGACGCTGCGGCTGTCGGTGGATACGCCGCTGAAGCTGCGCTCGAACAGCGCCTGGTCCCCGCTCAGCGCGGCACCGATCCGCACGGCAGCGGCGCGAGCGGTTTCCATCGTCGAGGGCTTGTTCGCATTCATGCCCGCAGCTCCAGGCCCAGCTGTTCCGCGACAAAACGACGGTCAGAGAAGTCGCGCCGCTGGTTCCCGACAATTTGGTAGTCCTCGTGACCCTTGCCGGCGACAACGATCACGTCCGCCGCGCCAGCCGAGGCGATCGCCTGAGCAATGGCGTCGGCGCGCTCGTGCACGACCGGTACCGACAGGCCAAGCGGCACGCCCTGGAGAATCTGTGCGGTGATGGCGGTCGGATCCTCGCTGCGTGGGTTGTCATCGGTGACCACAAGATGGTCCGCCAGTTCCGCCGCCACAGCGCCCATGAGCGGGCGCTTGCCACGATCACGATCGCCGCCGCATCCGAACACGCAGCTCAGCTCGCCCGTGCAATGCGCACGCGCCGCGCTCAGCACAGAGCGCAGCGCCTGCGGCGTGTGCGCGTAGTCGACAATCAGCAGGGGCCCACCGCCGACCGCACGAAAGCCCTCCATCCGACCCGGCACCGTGCAGCACGCGGCCAGCGCTTCGGCGGCCGATTCCAGGCGTGTCCCGCGCGACAGCAAGACCGCGAGCACCGCCAGCAGGTTGTCCACGTTGAAGCGCCCGAGCAGATGCGAGGCAATGCGAATCTCGCCGAAACTGCCGTACGCGGTGAAGGCCAGGCCTTCGAGATCGAAGTGCAGATCGCGCGCCAGCACATGGCGCCCCTGCGGTGCGGCCGATACGCCGTAGCCGATCACGTCGTCGAGCTCCCCGGCCCAGGCACGGCCGCGCGCATCGTCCAGATTCAGGATGGCGCTGCCGGGGCCGTCGAACAGGCGGCGCTTGGCCGCCGCATAGGCGGCCTCGCTGCCGTGGTAGTCGAGATGGTCGCGCCCGACATTGCTGAGCACGCGTGTGGCAAAGCGCACGCCGTCGGTGCGCCGCTGATCCAGGGCGTGCGAGGACACTTCGATCGCGACAGCCGCACAACCGGCGTCCGCCGCTTCGGCCAGCCAGCGCTGCAGCGTCACCGGATCGGGCGTGGTCTGGTCGCCGGCGTCGAGGCAGCTGATGCGCCCGTGGCCGAGCGTGCCGACATAGCCGCAGGCGACACCCAGCGTGTCGAGCGCCTGCGCCAACAGATAGGCGATCGAGGTCTTGCCGTCCGTGCCGGTGACGCCGATCACGTCCAGCGCCAGCGAGGGCTGGCCGTAAAATCGTGAGGCGATCGCGCTCGCCTGCGCGCCCAAACCGGGCACCGCGACCGTCGGCACGTTTGCAGTCGGTGCAGCCACGCCGGGAGCCGGTTCCCAGGCCACCGCGGCCGCGCCATTTGCCAATGCCCGGTCGAGATATTCCAGACCGTGAGCGCGCGTGCCGCGACAGGCCAGGAACAGCGTGCCCGGCGTGATGCTGCGGCTGTCCAGCGACAGGCCGGTGAGTGCGCAATCCGGTGCGGCCACAGCCAGCAATGCGGCCAGTTCGCGCACCGGCGCAGACAGGCGGCGCGCCATCACGAACGGGCTCCCGCGGCTTGGGCGCTGGCGGTCTGCTGCTCCGGCGTCTGGTCCGGCGCGATCTGCAACAGGCGCGCGGCGGCCTGCATCACACGCGCGAACACCGGCGCCGCGGTGAGACCGCCGTAATACCCCTTTTCGCTGGGCTCGTCGATCATCACCAAGCCGACCAGACGCGGCTGCTCGGCCGGCAGCATGCCGATGAACACGCCCTGATACTTGTTCTCGGCGTAGCCGCCGACGATCGGCTTGTGCACCGTGCCGGTCTTGCCGGCCACGCGGTAGCCGTTGACGGCGGCGCGTGTGCCGGTACCGCCCTGGTTGGTGACGCCTTCCATCAGGTAACGCACCGCACTGGCGGTTTCGGCCGAGACCGCACGCTGCGGCGGAATCTTCGGGCTGTCCTTGATGAACGTGATCTGGGGCATCAGGCCGTCGTTGGCGAGCCCGGAGTAGGCGCGCACCAGGTGCAGCGCGGTCACCGAGATGCCATAGCCGAAGGCGGCCGTGGCGGTCTCGATCGAACCCCAGCCGCGCCAATCCCGGAACACGCCCATGGATTCGCCAGGGAAACCCGAGTACAGCGGCTGGCCGAAACCGAAGGCCTCGAAACCGCGATAGACCTCCTCGGCGCCCATGCGCAGGCCGATCTTGGCGGCGGCGACATTGCTGGACTTGACCAGCATCCTCGACAGATTGACCACGCCATAGTCGTGGGTATCGCGCACCGTGTGTCCGGCCACCATCCAGTAGCCGGGGCGCGTGTCGATCGCCTCATCGGGATCGACCAGACCGGTTTCGATGCCTTCGGCCAGCAGCAACGGCTTGACCGTGGAGCCCGGTTCGAACACATCGGTCACGGCGCGGTTGCGCATGCCGTTGGAAGTGCGGTCTTCGAGGCGGTTGGGGTTGAAGCTCGGCTGGTTGGCGATCGCCAGCACCTCGCCGCTGACGGTGTCGACGACCACCATCAGGCCGCCCTTGGCCTTGTGCGCCTGCACCGCTGCCTTGAGTTCACGATAGGCCAGGTACTGCAGACGCAGGTCGATCGTCAGGCTCAGGTCCTCACCGGATTCGGCCGGCTTGAAGTCCGGTCCGTCCTCGACGATGCGACCGTCGCGCGCGCGAATCACGCGACGCGAACCCGGCGTGCCGGACAGCAGATTCTGCTGTGCGGCTTCCATGCCTTCCTGACCGATGCCGTCGATATTGGTGAAACCGACGAGGTTTCCGGCGACTTCTCCGGCCGGATAGAAGCGGCTGTACTCCCGCTGTGAGGACACGCCGGGCGCCTTGAGCGCCAGCACCCGTTCGGCGTCGGACGGCGCCATGTGGCGCTTCAGGTAGACGAACTGCCGCGTCTTGCGTGCTTCGAGAAACGCGCGCAACCCGGTTTCGCGCATCCCCACCAGCTTGGCCAGCGGCGCGATGTATTCGGCCTGTTCCAGCAGTTCACGCGGCACCACCCAGATCGATTCCACCGGCGCCGACAAGGCCAGCGGCTCGCCATTGCGATCCCGGATCGCACCGCGATGCGCCGGCACTTCCAGCGTACGCACCGCGCGCTTGTTGCCTTCGCGCTGCAGAAACTCGTTGTCCAGCACCTGCAGCTCGAAGGCGCGCGCCAGCACCGTGCCGCTGCCGGCGAGCAGCACGCACATCACGGCCCAGCGCCGCCAGGCACCGACCGCGCGCACTTCGGGGTTGAGCTTGACGCCGCGGCGGGGACTTCTCACGAGCCGTCTCCGGTGCGCGGCGCGGCCGCGCCGCGCTCGACGATGACGTAGCGCTGCGGTTCGGCCATGCCGAGCTTGCCGCGCGCCGCTTCCTCGATGCGACCGTGCGAAGCCTGCGTGGCTTCCTCAAGCTGCAACTGGCTCCATTCGACGCGCAGCTGTTCGTGCTCGGAGCGCAGCGCTTCCAGTTCGCTGACCAGACCGCGGTTCTCGTGCTTGACCTCGACCACCGCCAGCGCGGAGCCGATCACCAGCAACAACAGCAGAATCTGCACGGGGCGCGAGCTCATGGCAGGCGCTCCGCGATGCGCAGCACCGCGCTGCGCGAACGTGGGTTCGACGCCGTTTCCTGGTCGTCAGGGAACACTCGTCCGATGCTCTTGAGCGCAACCGCCGGGCCACTGCCCGGCACCGCCGCGCCCGTCACCGGATCGCGCTCGGACAATCCCGCGTCGCGGATGTAACGTTTGACAATGCGGTCTTCCAGCGAGTGGAAACTGATCACGCACAGGCGCCCACCCGGCACCAGCACCGAGGCGGCCGCGGCCAGCGCGCCCGGCAGCATCTCCAGCTCGCGATTGATATGAATGCGGATCGCCTGAAAACTGCGTGTGGCCGGGTGGATACGGCCACGCGGCCCCGGCACCGCCGCGGCGATGATGTCCGCGAGACGACCGGTGGTCTCGATGCGGCCCGCGCTCATGCGTTCCCGCACCACGGCACGTGCGATGCGCCGGCTGTGACGCTCTTCGCCGAGCCTCCACAGCACGTCCGCGATGTCGCGCTCACGCGCCTTGTCCAGCCACTCGGCGGCGGACTCCCCGGCACGAGGATCCATGCGCATATCCAGCGGACCGTCGCGCAGGAACGAGAATCCCCGTCCGGCATCGTCGAGTTGCGGCGAGGACACGCCCAGATCGAACAACACGCCGTCGATCTGCCCGGAAAAACCTTCGACTTGGGCGATTTCCGCGATGTGCTCGAAGCTGCAGGCATGAATCCGGAAATTGTCACGCGTACCGAAGCGCATCTGCGCGTACTGCGCGGCCTGAGGGTCCTGGTCGAAGGCATGAAGCTGACCGCTTTCACCAATGGCGGCGAGAATTTCGGCGCTATGCCCGCCGCGACCAAAGGTGGCGTCGACATAGCGGCCGCCCGCACGCAGCGCCAGACCGGCGAGCGCTTGCGCGAGCATCACCGGGCGGTGTGCGCTCATGGCCTCAACAGCGCTCGGCGCCGCGGGGAGCGTTGCGCAAATCCGGGCAGGAATCCGGGCAGACGTCTGGATATACCGGCGCGCGTCCCCGCGTAGATTGGCGAGGCTGGAGGGGCGGCTGTGCATGGATAATCACCGCCGAATGCGCTTGAGTGCCGAGCTGAGCCGCTGACGATCCGCCTGCTTCTCGCTTTCGCGCCGCTGCAGCGTCGCCTCGTCCCAGATGTCGAAGCGGCGGCGCTGGCCTTCGATGACGACGCGCCCCTTGAGTCCGACGCGTTCACGCAATACGGCCGGCAACACGATGCGCCCCTGGGCGTCGAAGTCCACCATGATCGAACCACCGAGGACTTCCTCCATCAGCAGTTCGCGCTCGTCGGCGTCGTCAATCGCTTCGATTTCTTCGGCGAGTTCCTCGAATCGAGGAGACGGATAGACCGCCACGTAGCTGCGGCCCTCGTCGGAATCGTAGGGTGTCAGGTAGAGCGGAACGCCTTCCATCTTCGTGAGCTGCGCGCGATACAAGGCCGGGACCGCGACGCGACCCTTATCGTCCATTGCAAGCGCGTACCGCCCTGTAAACACGAATCGGCTCCGAAAGTACCGCGACCGGACCTCCCTCGCTGACCGGATCGTCACTAGGGAGGACTCCCCACTGTCCCCCACTTCACCCCACTGAGGCAGGACTGTACTCCACCGCCCTGGGTGATGCAAGCAAAATCTCGTGACGAAACAAGAGCTTGGGAGAAATGCCTGGATGGAAATCATGAAACCACTGGAAACAGGCACTTAGAGAACTTTGTTCACGTAAGCGGCGAATTTCGGGCCGTGTTGGGGGCGCGCCGGGTATTGGCGCCTAAACCGCACGGGCACGCGCGCATCGCCCGGGCAAAGGCGGCGATCACCGCGCTGGGGCGAAGTGGGGCTTTGGGGAGAAAAATCCCGCCACGACGGGCTTAGCGCCGCCTTTTTGCGGACTCTTCGGCCTTTGCGAGCGAACGGCGGAAATCGAGTTGAAGCTGCTTCGCCATCCCGCCGAGGTCGAGTGCATGCCGCTGCGCAAGCTCGGGCAGGCGGGCGCGGACCCGAGCCCAGTCCGGCGGCCATGATGGATTGCAGAATGCGAGCACGACGCGGTTTTCGCTCACAGCATCGCGCAGAACCAGGATCTGTCCATCGAACACCCGGGCGATGCTGTCGATCATCGAGCCGATACGAGCGATCGTTCCCACCAGATTGCTGACCAGCACGCCGCCCGGCCGCAGCCGTGACCGGACCGAGGCGTAGAAGCTTTCGCTGCACAGACTTGGCGACAAGCCCACCGCATCGCAGCCGTCGACCAGCACGACATCGGCCGACTGGCGCGTGCTGGCGAAATAGGTTGCGGCATCGGCATGCACCAGACGCAGCCGCGCGCCCGGATTCGGTACGTGGAACAGGCTGGCCAGCTCGATCACCGTCCTCTCGATTTCGATCGTGATGATCCGCGCCTTCGGCAGTCCGCGATAGCAGGCCTTGGTCAGCGAGCCGCCGCCCAGGCCCACCAGCATGACGTGTCTGGGCTGGGGCTGGAACAGCAGAAAAGCCATCATCGAGCGGGTATACGCCAGATCCAGCGCGTCCGGCTCGTGCAGGCTCATGCGGCTCTGCGTGAAACGCTGGCCGATGTACAACTCACGATGTTCACCATTGTCGAGCACGTAGGGCTTGGGGTATTCGCCACGACGCAACTGCTGCAGCACCTCCATGATGCTGCTGTCCGCGGGTTCGCTCAGATAGGCCATGAATTCGCCCTCCGGCAGCGTCACCGGAACCTCCCAGATCTGGGATTCGGCGGCGGCCTGCCTGTCCTCGTCCTCCGAAGATGTCTGCTTGCGTCGCACGGCTGGGCTGCGAATCCTGTTGGCGTCAGTCGGCACAGGCGGCATGCCGAGGCACGCCGCCTGCATCGGGAATCAGGTGGGAGCCGGCCTGTAAGCCGGGTTCTGTCTAGATCTTGCGATCCGAAACAATCATTCCTCTGGGATCTGCGTCACCGCAGACCTCAAGCAGCCTACCCGGAAGGCGCGCGGGCCACGCGTCGGCGGCCGAAGCCGCCGTCCTTCCCTATTTGGCCTTGCTCCAGGCGGGGTTTACCGTGCCGCGAACCGTTGCCGGCCGCGCGGTGCGCTCTTACCGCACCTTTTCACCCTTACCGGCGCCGAAGCGCTTAGGCGGTCTGATCTCTGTGGCACTTTCCGTAGGCTCGCGCCCCCCAGGGGTTACCTGGCACCCTGCCCTGCGGAGCCCGGACTTTCCTCCATCACCTTGCGGCAACAGCGATTGTTCGGCCGACTCCCGGCGGGGATTCTACGCGATCCCGCTACTGGACCGGCGGCGCCGACATTTCCAGCGCGCGCTTGTACAGTGCGTTCTTGCGCTGACCCGTGAGTTCGGCGGCGACACGCGCCGCACGCGAGGGCTCCAGCTCGCTCAACAGCACGCGCAGGATGTGCTCGGCGTCGTCGGGCCGTTCGGCCTCCGCCGCGCCCTCGATCACCAGCACGAATTCGCCGCGTGTCCGGTTGCTGTCCTGCGTCAGCCACTGGCAAAGCCGCGCCGCCGTATCGGTGACCGATTGCTCGAAACGCTTGCTGAGCTCGCGCGCCAGGCAGATTCGCCGATCGGCCCCCAGCACCTCGGCGCAGTCCGTCAGACATTCAGCGATGCGGTGACTCGATTCGTAGACGATCAGGGTGTCGCGACAATCCGCCAGCGCTTCCAGGCGACTACGCCGCGCGCCGCGACGCGACGGCAGGAAGCCTTCGAACACGAAACGGTCGCTGGGCAGGCCGGACACCGACAGCGCGGCCACCACCGCGCAGGGCCCCGGCACGGTCATGACCGGAACCCCGGCGGCACGCGAGGCGCGCACCAGCGCGAAACCGGGATCGCTGACCAGCGGTGTGCCGGCGTCGGATACCAGCGCGAGGCTTTCGCCCGCCAGAAGACGCGCGACCAGCTTGCCGGCGATGTCCGTCTCATTGTGCTCGTGCAAAGCGATCAACCGAGCCCGCACACCGAAATGCGACAGCAGAGCGCCGGTTACGCGCGTGTCTTCGGCGCAGATCGCGTTCACCGCCGACAACACGCGCAGGGCGCGCGGCGAAAGATCGCCGAGATTTCCGATCGGCGTGGCCACGACATAAAGGTGTCCGTCCGACACCTCGGCAGAGGCCTGAGACGGATCGATGGCTGCGGAGTCTGTCTCAGTGCTGGCGGGCATCGGAGGATTCATGCGGATCGCGAAATATTGCAAGGCGGCGGCCGGTGCAGCTGCCGTCAACGTCAAGGTTCAGCCACGCGAGCGTGTCATACTTTACATCTATGCCCAACGCACACCGACTCCCGGCTCTGTTGCTGGCCGCCACGCTTTGCGCCTGCGGCAGTCTGCCTGCGCGCGCGCCGGTCGCGCCCCCGGCGCGGCCCAGTCCGGCGACGCCCGATTGGCTGGCCGAAGCGGAGGCTGCGCTCGATGCCGGCGATCCCTTGGCCGCCGATCGCGCGCTGTCGCGCGTCGACCCTTCGCGCCTGCCGAGCGAACAGGCGATTCGCTTCCAGATCGCCCAGGCGCGCTCGCTGTTGCTGGAAGATCAGCCACAGCTGGCCGAGCAGGCGCTGCCGGAACCCTGGGCGATCGGCAATCGCAGCCTCGCGGCCAATGTGGAATCAGTGCGTGCCGACACCCAGGCGCGCCTGGGCCTGACGGTCACCGCCGTCAGCACGCTGGTGCGGCGCGAGGCCCTGCTGGACACGCGCGTACAACTCGACCAGAACCGCGATCACATCTGGAGCGTGCTGATGCAGGCACCGCTCGATCCGTCGATCGAACCGCAACTCGCCAAGGCCGATCGCATCACACGCGGCTGGATCGATCTGGCGCGCATCATCCGGCGCTCGGCCGGTGCGCCACGTCCCAATGTACTGGCCGATTGGCGCGTGCAGTACCCGAACCATCCGGCCGAACTGGCGCGCGCGCAACAGGGACCGACCCAGGCCTGGCAATCCACGCAGTGGCAGAGCAGCGGCGGTCCGCTCAATCGAGTGGCCGTACTGCTGCCCTTGAGTGGACGCTACGCGGCGCCCGCCAGCGCGGTTCGCGAGGGCTTGTTCACGGCCTGGCTGCAGTCCGGTTTGCCGCGACCGTCCATCGACGTTTTTGACACCGGCGACAGCGACAGCAGTTTCGAGCAGGCCTATCGCGAAGCGATGTACAGCGGTGCGGACTTCATCATCGGCCCCCTGCAGAAGGAATACGTCGCGCGGCTCGCCGGCTCAGGCAGTTCAGTACCGGTGCTGGCGCTGAACTACCTCGATGCCAATCAATATGCGACCGGCCCGCTCTACCAGTTCGGCCTGGCGCCCGAGGACGAGGCCCGCCAGGCCGCAGAACAGGCGGTGTCCCAGAACCAGTCGCGCGCGATCGCGCTGGTACCGGAAGGAGACTGGGGCGACCGCGTCTATGCAGCATTCGCGGAACGTCTGTCCCAGCTTGGTGGCCATGTCGCGCATGTTCGCCGCTACAGCACCGGTCAAAGTGATTTCTCCGAGCAGATTCAGGACCTGCTGGCGCTGCGCGAAAGCCAGGATCGGCACAATGCACTGCGCGGCATCATCGGCTACTCCGCCGAATTCGAAACCCGTCCGCGCAGCGATGTCGATTTCGCGTTCGTGGCCGCCACGCCGACCCAGGCCCGCTCGATCCGCTCGCAGTTCCGTTACTTCCACGCCTCCGAACTGCCGATCTACGCCACCTCCATCGCCTATGACGGCAAGCGCGATCCCTCCAATGATCTCAGCGGACTGCGCTTTTGCGACATGCCCTGGATGCTGGACCGCAGCGGCCCGTGGCACGCGCTGCGCGCACAGATACAGCCCAGTCTGAGCCCGGCACTGCGTTCGCAGACGCGCCTGCTGGCACTGGGCTACGACGCCTACAAGCTGGCCGAGGCGCTCCAGGCCGGCCAGCTGTTTGCCGGCAGTTCGATCGACGGCGCCAGCGGATCATTGTCTCTGGACAACGGCAACAAGGTATCGCGCCATCTGCAGTGCGCCATCATCCACAATGGCGGTCTGCGCATGCTGCCGGCGCCGCCGGCAGCGCAGCCCAGTTCCACGACGTGGCCCTGAAAGCCGGTCAGGCAGCGGAAACCCTGGCCCAGCGCTGGCTTGAGGCGCAAGGCTTGAAACTCATCAGTCGCAACCAGCACGCGCGCAGCGGCGAGCTCGACCTGGTGATGCGGGACGGCGATACCGTGGCCGTGATCGAAGTCCGCCAGCGCCGCAGCAGCCATTTCGGCAGCGCCGCCGAGTCCGTGGATGCGCGCAAACGTGTGCGCATCGTCCAGGCCACGCGCAGCCTGATCGCGCGTCAACCGGAGCTGGCGCGTCATCCGATCCGCTTCGACGTGGTTGCGATCGACGGTGACGACCGGATCGAGTGGTTGCGAAACGCGTTCGACGCCGGGAACTGGGCCTGAGCCTGAGCGGCCAGGCTGTCCCGATGTAGCCCTCGCCGCGAATCGGTCACGAATTGGTTCGATTTTCATCGCGATTGAAAACGCGATCAGGCCTAGAACTGAAGTCTGATTTCTCGGACGAACTGGCCATGCCGACGCAAACGCTGACACGCCCTCGCTGGAGCGCATCCGCGGAAACGGACATCCCTGCCGCGCTGTTCCAGCGCCTGCTGGAAGTCGGACTGATGCGCAGCTCGGCACTGATCGTATTCGATGCCAATGCACGCGCCGTATACACCAGCCCGGCCGCCCGCAAGCTGCTGAGCTGTCCCTGCGGCGGCGCCGCAGATGACACGCCGGCCGAGTCCTCGCGAATCGCCTGCAATGCCTTCGAGTGGCTTGATGGCGCCCTGCGGCGCGCCGCCCGCGCAGGCGAGGAAGGGCCGGTGATCCGCTGCACGCACGAGGGTCGCGAACTCCAGCTGCGCGTTCGTGCCGTACCGGGCGGAATTCCGGGCCTGGGCGGCCACGCGGTACTACTGATTCGCAACCGGAACGAACGCCCACGCGTGTCGCACAGCGTGCTGCGTCGAACCTACGGCCTCACCGAAACCGAAGCGGCGCTGGCCGCGGAACTGGCAAGCGGCGCATCGACCCGTGACTTTGCCGCGATGCGCGGCATGTCCGTATTCACCGCGCGCACGCACCTCAAACGGGTGTTCTGCAAATGCGGCGTCAACAGCCAGAGCGAGCTGCTGCGGGAAATTCTGCTGGGTTTCGCGGTCGAGTGAACCCGAGCGACCGATCGCGCTACTTGACCACCCGCAGGTGGGAGCGGCCGGCCGGTTTGCCGGGTTCCGGCGATGGGCCCTGCGGCGGTGGCTCACCGTCCGGGTCCGCGGCTTCGACCTCGCCGAATACGATGCCTTCGCCGGATTCCTTGGCGAAAATCGCAAGCACGGCACCCGATGGCACCCAGATATCGAACGCGCGCCCCGAAAAACGGGCGCTGAAATAGATCGGATCGCTGTGAAGGTCCAAACCCTGCACCGCATTCATGCTGACATTGAGCGTAATCCGCCCGTCCTGGACAAATTCGCGCGGCACCACCACGCCATCGGCGTCGGCTGCGGCGACCAGGTGCGGGGTGTAACCATTGTCAGCGGCCCATTCGTAGATGGCGCGGATCAGATACGGACGTCGGGATTTGGCCATTGTTCCTTGGCGCGCCGGGCGCGCACTCAACTCAATTCAGGTTTGGCAAAGCCGGTTCTGCCACCGGCGATCACGCGGCGAGTGAACGTTCAACCGAAGACAGGCTGCGCTGAAAGGCTCCGCGCGAGAACAACTTTTCGGCGTAGGGGCCCATGCTCTCCACCGAATCCAGCGGAATCCCCAGCGACGGCAGGCGCCACAACAGCGGCGCCCAGGCGCAGTCGACACAGCTCAGGTCGCTGCCCATGAAAAAGCCACGCGTGGGGAAAACGCGCGCCAGACCGAGCAACTGTTCACGCAACAGCTTGCGTGAACGCTGCGCGCTCCGCGCGTTATCCGTGGAAAGCCCCTGCTCGGCCAGCGGATACAGTACCGATTCCAGCTGATGCAGGGCCATGCGCACACGTGCACGCCCGGCGGGCTCCACCGGCAACAACGGCGGATGCGGATAGCGCTCGTCCAGATATTCAGCGACCAGGCGGGCCGGATACAGCACGACTTCGCGGTCCGCCAGCGTAGGCAATACCTGAGACGGCGACAGCAGCAGCCAGTCCTCATTGGTCACGCCGGGACGTATCCATTCGATCGCCGCGCCGTCGATGTCCTTTTCGGCCGCGACCAGGCGCGCCCAGTGGCTGCCCAGATCGCTTTCGCCCGAAAACAGCAGTATCCCGGCGCGGCGCGCGGACAGCACCGCGCCGGGACTATCGCTTCCTGTCTGTCTGCTTCGGGCCGACATCCTCACTCAGTGTACGTCGCGCCAGAACTCACGCTTGAGCATGTAGGTCAGTCCGACCAGCAGCAGCATGTAGAAAAGAACCTTCATGCCCAGCGAGATGCGGTCGGCACGACCCGGCTCGGCGGCATAGATCAGGAAATTGGTGAGGTTGGCAATCATCTCCTCATATTCGTCCTGAGTCAGCTTGCCTTCGATCACGGTTTCCAGCTCGGGCGCGTGATGCCCGCCGTGCTCCGCCCCGGCGTGCTCGCCCTCCGGTGCCTCGACCTGCGCACGGAACCCCTGCTGCTCCCACAGCACATGCGGCATCGAGGCGCCGGGAAGCTGCAGGTTGTTGACGCCGGTGGCGGCCTTGCTCGGATCCACGTAGAAACCGTTGAGAAAGCTGTAGACCCAGGCCGGGCCGCGCTTGCGCGACACCAGAGACAGATCGGGCGGCTGCCGCCCGAACCAGCTTTCGGCCTGCGCCGGCATCGCCGACACGATCGGCTGCTGCACCTTCTCGGTGGTGAACATCAGGCTCTTCTCGACCAGTTCTTCGGGCAGGCCAAGATCGGCCGCAGCCCGGCTGTAGCGCAGGTACTTGAGACTGTGGCAGCCCGAGCAGTAGTTCATGAAGTCGCGAGCACCACGCTGTACCGAAGCGATGTTGTCCGGGTGCGGGGTAAACGCAAAGACGGGCTCACCGCCGGCCGCGTTGGCGTGGGTGCTCAGCAGGCCTCCGAACAGGAGGCTGGACAGCAGAATCAGGCGCTTCATTCTGTGACCCTCTCCGGCACGGGCTTGACGTTTTCCAACTTGGTGTAGATCGGCATCAGCAGGAAGAACAGGAAGTAGTAAACCGTACCGAGCCGCGAGATCAGGGTGCCGGTCGGGCTCGGCGGCTGCAGGCCGAGATAGCCCAGTACGCAGAACACGACGGCGAAGATCATCGCCAGAACCTTGAAGATCGGCCCCTTGTAGCGGATCGACTTGGCCGGTGAACGGTCCAGCCAGGGCAGGAAGAACAGGATCAGCACCGCCGCCCCCATCGTTGCCACACCCAGCAGCTTGTCCGGCACCGCGCGCAACATCGCGTAGAACGGGCCGAAGTACCACACCGGCGTGATGTGCTCAGGCGTGGACAGGGCATTGGCTTCCTCGAAGTTGGGCTTTTCGAGGAACCAGCCGCCGCCGTCCGGCGCGAAGAATACGACTGACAGGAAGATCAGCAGGAACACCGCGGCGCCGAACATATCCTTGACCGTGTAGTACGGATGAAACGGAATGCCGTCCAGCGGGATACCGGTCTCGGGATCCTTGTGCTTCTTGATCTCGATGCCATCCGGGTTGTTGGACCCGACTTCGTGCAGCGCCATCAGGTGCGCCACGACCAAGCCGACCAGCACGAACGGAATCGCGATCACGTGCAGCGAGAACAGGCGATTGAGCGTGGCGTCCGAAGGGATGTAGTCGCCCTGGATCCAGACCACGAGATCAGGACCGATGCCCGGAATCGCGCCGAACAGCGAGATGATCACCTGCGCCCCCCAGTACGACATCTGACCCCAGGGCAACACGTAACCGCAGAAGGCCTCGGCCATCAGACACAGATAGATCAGGCAGCCGAAGATCCAGATCAGTTCGCGCGGTTTGCGATGCGAGCCGTACATCAGCGCGCGGAACATGTGCAGATACACGACGATGAAGAACGCCGAGGCCCCTGTCGAATGCAGGTAGCGGATGATGTTGCCCCAGGGCACATCGCGCATGATGTATTCGACGGAATCGAAGGCTTCCGCCGCCGACGGCTTGTAGTGCATGACCAGGAAGATGCCGGTCAGCAGCTGGTTGACCAGCACCAGCATCGCCAGCGAGCCGAAGTAGTACCAGAGGTTGAAGTTCTTCGGCGCGTAGTACTCGGCGACGTGATCCTTCCACATCTTGGTGAGCGGGAAGCGATCGTCGATCCAGCCGAGAAAGCCGGTCGTCTTGTGCGGATTGGGCACGATGGCCATCAGGCGGCTCCTCCCTGGGTGTCTTCACCGACCACGACTTCGGTTTCGGTGTCGTAGCGGTGCGGCGGCACCACCATGTTCAGCGGCGCGGGCACACCCTGGAACACGCGGCCGGCCAGATCGAACTTGGAGCCGTGACAGGGGCAGAAGAAGCCGCCCGGCCAGTTCGCGTCAATGGTCGGTGCCGGGCTCTCCGGGTGGAATTTCGGTGAGCAACCAAGGTGCGTGCACACGCCCAGCATCACCAGATACTCAGGCTTGATCGAGCGATGCTGATTGGTGGCGTAGTCCGGCTGCTGCGGCTGCGCGGACTCCGGATCGCGCAGGCGCTTCTCGTCGCCGGACAGCGAGGCCAGCATTTCCTCGGTGCGGTTGACGACCCAGACTGGCTTGCCGCGCCAGGCTGTGGTGACCATCTGGCCCGCTTCGACGCCGGCGATGTTGATCGTCACCGGTGCGCCGAGCGCCTTGGCTCTTTCACTTGGCGAAAACGACGCCAGAAACGGCACCACCGCCGCCACCGCCCCTGCGCCGCCGACGACCCCGGTCGCGACAGTCAGGAAGCGGCGTCGGCCAAGGTCCACGCCCTCATTACTCATTCGGCCTTACCTTTGATTCGAAAACGATTTGGGTGAGCGCGGCAGAGCAACCGGGTGGTAACCGGCTCCGCCTATCCGGTCAATTATAACGAGCGCTTAACGGCACCGTAAGCCACCATGAGCACACAAGTGCACTTGCGTGCTCAGATTCCGACGGCGCGGCGCAGCAAAGGGCCCTTGATCGCGGCCACACGGTCGACCAGGGCGAGTCCCAAACCGCGCACATTGTCGAGTCCCGGCGCCTGCAGACCGAACAGGCGATAGAGCGCATCCACCGTCGCCAGCATTTCCAGATTGGCGAGCTTGCGCGCCCGGCCATAGCGGGCCAGTACCCGCGCCGAGCCGAGCTTGCGGCCGGTGCGGCGTGCTTCCAGCGCACACCCCAGCAGCGCCTCGACGTCAGCCAGACCGAGGTTGAGGCCCTGCCCGGCCAGGGGATGCACCACATGAGCCGCATCACCGACCAGTGCCAATCCGGGCGCGTGGTAATCGCGTGCATGCAGCAAGCGCAGCGGCACCGCCTTGCGCGGTGTCATCTCGCCGATCAGCCCCAGGCAATCTTGCGAAGCCTGATGCAGCGCCTTGGCGAACCCGGCATCCGGCAGGGCCATGCGTTCCCCGGCACGCGCCGTTGACCAGACGATCGAACTGCGGCCATCGGCCAGTGGCAGGAAGGCCAGCGGACCTTCCGGCAGGAAGCGCTGGTAGGCCGTGGCGCGATGCGGCCGTTCGGTCTGAACGTGGCTGACGATCGCCTGATGGGCATACGGCCAGCCGAGCGTCTCGATGCCGGCAAGCCGGCGCAGACTGGAAGCGGCACCGTCCGCAGCGATCACCAGATCGGCCCGGATGTGTCCGCCGCCACTCAGGCCCAAACGCGCGCCACCGGCTTCCACGGCGAAGCTGTCTACCGTTTCACCCTGCACCAGCCGTGCCGCGCCAAGGCGATTCCACAGCGCATCGAGCAGCACATCGTGGGCGACGATGTGACCGAGTTCCGGCAACGCCGCCGCGGCCGCGTCAAAGCGAAGCGATAGCGCTGGATCGGCATTCCACACCTGCATGCCTTGATAGGCGCATCCCGGGTCGCCGGGCCAGGCACCGAGCGTGTCGAGAAACCGACGCGAACCCGGTGCGATGGCGTAGACCCGCGCGTCGACCTCGGCGCCCGGCGCGGGCGGACGTGTCGCGGCGCGGTCCACCAGCGCGACGTCGAAGCCATTGCGCAGCAGCGCCAGGGCCGCGGCGACGCCGACGATGCCGCCGCCGACGATCACGATGTCGTGGCTTCGCGCGCTCATGCGCGGTCTCGCGCGGCGGCCGGCGTGTGCGCGCCGAAGCCTAGGCTGCGCTGCAGCATGCGTCGTTTCAGGGGCCCCGACAGGTTCAGCGCACTTAGTCCGAAATGGCGAAGTTCGCCCAGGCCCGGCACGCGATTGGAGAACAGGCGCACCAGGCCATCGGTGAAATCGGCCGCCTGACGGCGATCGTCGCGACGCCGATCGACATACGCGTGCAGCAGGGCCGCGCAGCCGGGGTCCGAATAGTCCGGCAGCAGGTCCGCCAGCGTCGCCACGTCACGCAAGCCAAGATTGAAGCCCTGCGCCACGACCGGATGCAGCGTCTGCGCGGCATTGCCGACGAACACCGTGCGCTCGGCCACCAGGCGCGTGCTGAGTACGCGCGTCAGCGGATAGGCGCCGCGCCGCCCCAGTGCGCTGAACTGTCCCAGTCGGTGGCCGAAAGCGGCCTGCAAGGCTTGCAGGAACGCGGCCTCGCTCAGCGCCAGCAGCCGTTCGGCAACATCCGTCGGCACGGTCCAGACCACGGTGCAGACCCGGCCCGGCCGTGGCAGGACGGCGATCGGTCCATCCGGCGTGAAGCGCTCGTGGGCGATGCCCGCATGCTCGCGTTGCGTGCGCACGCTGCTGACGATCGCAGTCTGCGCATAGTCGTGCGCCTCGGTGGCGATACCGAAGCTCTGACGAATGGGCGAACGGGCGCCGTCGGCCGCCACCAGCAGTCGCGCCCGGAGGCCGCCATCCAGCGCGGTGCCGTGCAGATGCACGTGCTCGCCATCGACCTGCACCTCGTCGACGCGGGCCGGACACAGCAGGATGGCCGCACCGCTGTCGCGCACCCGCTGCAGCAGACTGCCATGTATGGATCGCAGCGGTGTGTTGTAGCCCAGGGCGTCGAGCCCCGCTTCCGAGGCATGGAAACGCGCAACACCGAAGCGGCCCTGCTCGCTGACATGGGTGGCGGCGATGGCTTCGGCGTCGCCGCGCATCGCGCCCCAAACACCCAGGCTGTCGAAGATGCGTCGCGTCGCTTCGTTGAGCCCGATGCAGCGCTCATCCCAGGCCGCGTCGGCGACCGGTGGCGCCGCCGCCTCGATCAGCGCGACGCGCAGACCGCTGCCGTGCAAGGCCACCGCGAGCGAAGCGCCGACCAGACCGCCACCAACGATCGCGAGGTCGTAGTCGTTCATGGAGGCGGCGCGCGGTGCTGCGGGCTCAGGCGGCGACCCTCATCAGCGCTTCCACCTCATCAACGGCTTTCGGCACGCCGGCCGTCAGCACCTCGGGATCAGCGGCGGTGACGGCCACATCGTCCTCGATGCGAATGCCGATGCCCCAGAAACGCTCGTCGATGCCCTCGCTGCCGGGCTGAATGTAGAGACCAGGCTCGACCGTCATCACCATGCCCGGCTCGAAATCGCGATAGGCACCGTCGATCTTGTAGCGGCCCACGTCATGCACGTCGAGGCCCAGCCAGTGACCGGTGCCGTGCATGTAGAAGCGGCGCTGCGCGCCTTCGGCGATCAGCGTGTCGACGTCGCCCTGCAGCAGGCCCAGGGCCACCAGGCCTTCGGTAAGCTTGCGCGTCGCCACCTCGTGCGGCGCACCGACCGACTGCCCGGCACGCAAGGTATCGATCGCGGCCAGCTGTGCGGCCAGGATCACTTCGTAGACTTCGCGCTGCGGACCACTGTAGCGACCGCCGACCGGGAAGGTCCGCGTGATGTCCGCGGTGTAGCCGCGATACTCGCCGCCGGCATCGATCAGCAGCAGCTCACCGTCCATGAGCGTGGCGTTGTTCTCCACGTAATGAAGAATGCAGGCATTGTCGCCGCCGCCGACGATGGACCCGTAACCTGGCTGCATGTCGTTGCGTTCGAATTCATGATGAATTTCGGCGGCCACCTGCCATTCATGAATTCCGGGCTTGGCGAAGCGCATCGCGCGAACATGCGCGTCGGCGGACACCCGCCCGGCGAACCGCAGCAACTCCAGTTCGGCTGGCGTCTTGCGCAAACGCATTTCGTGCAGCGTGGTTTCCATCGCCACGAATTCGAACGGCGCGGCGGCACCGCGGCGCGAGACTTCCCGAATCTGGCGCACGCAGGCCGCCACCCGTGCGTCCATCGGCGGGTATTCGCCGAAAGTGTAGTACACGCGGACACGACCGCTCAGCAAGTCCCGCACGGCGTCGTCGAACTGCTCGACCGTGAATGCCTGGTCGGCGCCATAGACCGAACAGGCCCCTTCCGGCCCGGCACGCCGGCCGTCCCAGATTTCGCGGGTCTCGTCGCGCGGACGCACGAACAGGATGTATTCGCCCTCTGGGCGGCCAGGCGCCAGCACCGCGATCGAATCCGGCTCTGAAAATCCCGTCAGATAATGGAAATCGCTGTCCTGCCGGAAACGGAAATGGGTGTCTCGGGAACGCACCACTTCATGCGCGCCGGGGATGATGGCCACGCCATCGGGGCCCATCGCCTGCATCAGGCGCTGGCGTCGCTTGGCGTGTTCGTCGAGTTCGAGTCGGGTAGGTCCGGTCATGGCGTCCTCACGGGTTCGGAGTGGGCTCAGTGCACAGTTGGCGAAGGCGCCTGTGGCGCGGCATCGCTTTCGCGCGGATGCAGTTCCATGAACACCAGTTGCACGCCGACACGGATGTACTCGACCAATTCCGCGTACGCCACTTCTTCGAGTTCTTCATCGTCCTCGTCGGACACGCCGGCGCGCGTGAACTGCGTGAAGTCTTCGATGATCTCGCGGGCCTCCTCGGAACAGACCTTGAGATCGAGGTTGGCACGCGTCGTCAGCCCGTACAGAAAGCCCTCGCACCAGTCGCACAGTGCGCGCACCCGCGACGACAGGGTTTCCTCGTCATCCGGCAACAGGGGCGCGAACACCATCTCGGAATCGCCGAGTGCGGACAATTGCTGTTCGACCAGCTGCATCAGGGCGCTTGCCGACTGCGGACTGTCCTCGGTAGCGTGGCCGAGCAGATTCAGCGGGTCCACGCTGTCCGGCTCGCTGACGCACAGCGCACCGGCCACGGCGCCGTGGAATTCGGCGGCGCCGTGAGTGAAGCCGAGTCGGGCCAGCGCGTCGGAGAGTTCGTCGTATTGAACGGTTTGGGTCATGGGATGCAGCGCGGAACGGGATGGCTGATTATACGCCTATGACCCGAACGCCCCAGCTTGCCCAGCTTGTTTCCGAATTGCTCGCCCGGCCTTCGGTGTCCAGCGAAAACGCACCATTCGACATGCCCAACGAGGCGGTCATCGACCTGCTGGCCAGCTGGCTGTCCGATCTGGGCTTCGACTGCGAGCGCATGCCTGTGCCGGACCGGCCCGGCAAGTTCAACCTGATCGCGGTGCGCGGCAGCGGCCCCGGAGGCCTGGTGCTGGCCGGCCACTCCGATACCGTGCCTTTCGACGAACACGGCTGGGATTCCGACCCGTTCAAACTCACCGAGCGCGACGGCCGCTGGTACGGGCTCGGCGTCTGCGACATGAAGGGCTTTCTGGCCCTGGCGGTGGAAACCGCCGCCGAATTCGCGCAGCGCGAACTGCGCCAGCCGCTGATCATCCTGGCGACGGCCGACGAGGAATCGACCATGGACGGCGCCAAGGCCCTGGCCGCGGCCGGCCGCCCCAAGGCGCGCTACGCCATGATCGGCGAACCGACGGGGCTCAAGCCGGTGCGCATGCACAAGGGCATCCTCATGGACAGCATTCACATCCATGGCAAAACCGGCCATTCCAGCCGACCGGACCTGGGCGCCAATGCCATCGACGGCCTGCACGGCGTACTGCGTGCGCTCAGCGCCTACCGCGAAGCGCTCAAGTCCCGCCTGGGCAGCGCCCGCGGCTTCGCGCTCGACCACCCCACGCTGAACCTGGGTTCGGTGCAGGGCGGCGACTCCGCCAACCGCATCCCCGGCCACGTGGAACTGCAGATCGACATGCGCTTTCCGCCCGGCTTCGAGATCAAGGCGCTGCGCGCCGAAGCGCGCGCCGCAGCCAGCGCCGGACTGCACACACCCGGCTGCCGCCTCGAATTCTCGAACCTCATGGACGGCGTACCGGCGTTCCAGACCCCGGAAACTTCGGAAATCGTGCGTGTCTGCGAAGAGCTCACCGGCCATCCGGCCGGCGTGGTTGACTTCGCCACCGAAGGCGGCTTCTTCAACCAACTCGGACTCGACACCGTGATTCTCGGACCCGGCGACATCGAGGTTGCCCACCAGCAGAACGAATACCTGCCGCTGGACCGCATCGAGCCGATGCGGCGCACGCTGCGCCGACTGGTCGAGCGCTTCTGCCTATAAGGCAGACGTTCTGGACGTTCGCGCCCATATGACGGACAGCCGCACCTGTACATCGCGATGCGATGATGGCGGGTGCCATGGCGCAGGCTCATAAAGCGAGCAAGCCCGGCGACGGCGTAGTCCCTCAGGAACTGGCGGCGAGGTGCGGGACGCAAGCATTGCAATGCCGTCGGAAGCAGCCGACACTTGCAGCCCTCACAAGCAACAGGGTGTCCCGATGGACCGCATGATCCTCGACGAATCCCGCATCCATCCGGCGGCCCGCGAACAGATTGCCTCGAACCACCGCGAGATCGTGGACGAAGTCGCCACTGCGGTGGATCGGCACGACATCGTCATCGTCGGTATGGCACAGAACCCGTTCCCCAAGAAGGCGCGCAAGCTGCTGGACGGCGCCGGGCTGACCTACGAATATCTGGAATACGGCAGCTATTGGAAAATGTGGCGGCCCCGAAACGCGCTGAAGATGTGGACCGGCTGGCCCACATTTCCGCAAATCTTCGTCAAGCAGCAGTTCATCGGCGGCGCCGCCGAACTCAAGCAGCTGCTGGACTCGGGCGAACTCGCCAGCCTGCTGGCTGCCTGAACGAGCTTGGAAGCATGTCGCTTGCTTGAGGCAGCAAGCCATCGTCGGCCAGACGTTACCGCACAACCAGCCCAAGTTCGGACAGGAACATCGTCGCTTGAGCGCGCGGGATCGTGGCGCCCTTCAACTGCAGTGCACCTTTAAGCTTGAAGCTGGACAAATCGACTCAAGGCCTGAACCCTATTTTTCAGGCATCACCGAAATGGTCCGCCCTCCCGGAGCTCCCGCAGATAGGGTATCTCGAGTTACCCAACCGTCTGTTCGCCCTCAAGAACGCTCGATACCCTGAGGTCTTCTCGAACCGAGGTGGCGCAAAGGGCTCCTCGGCATTCATTACATGGAAGTCGCCGCTCGTGCGCCTGAACCAGGGGCCCTGCGGAAGGAATCGGGGGATTCTATGCGTCGTTTGTGCCTTTCAGTGGCAATGTGTTTGTTCGTCTGCGCTTGCGCGTCTCCGGAGCGACTCGTTTATTCGAGTGGATTCAGCTTCGCCGACTATGACCATGTGGTGATCACGCGCCCGACCAGCGGGACGCAATCCGCACTCTATGGAATGGATGTGAAGCTCGCCAATCTGCTGGGGCAATACGATATTGCACAGGTGGGCGAACGCGAGCTGGCCTCCATGGATGCCCAGGACGCGAAACGATCCATGATCGCCCGGCTTTCGTTCAATTCCGAAGGCAAGTACATCATTCTTTCTGTGATCTTCGAAGACGCGCATACCGGACGGACCGGCGCGAGCCTGACCAGCACCGAGAAGGGGGAGCTTTTCGAAGCCGGAGACCGTGATGACATCTTCAAGGCCATGAGCAAGACCCTGATCCAGGCCCTGGAACGAGACAATGGTCTGCTCACCGGCGAGCAGACGAAGAAGCCGATGGCAGCGGAGCCGCAAGAGGCGCTGACCATGGACGATGAGACGATCAACGACGAACCTGTCGTTGAAACCGTACCCTCCAGTGCACCGGTCTGGGAGGTGGTGGACGAACCGGCTGAGGAATCCATGGACATGGCGCCCGAACCGATAGTGACCGAGGACCTGATGAACGCGGCCTCGTTCGCGGCCGAAGACGAGTAGGCGTCAGCGTTTGGTGACCGCCGAACGCGGCCAGCCACCGAGCACCGCGCCGGCAATCAGGACTGCGCTTGCCAGTGCGAACACCATGGCGCTGCCGTGCGGCCGCACCAGCAGCCAGGGCAGACTCAAGGCGCCTGCCGCTTGCGCGCCAGCGAACGACAGGGTCGCCGTGGCCCAGGCGCGTGTCATCGCGGCGCGTGGCAATAGCTCGCCGAGACGGCCGGAGGCCAGGGTGACCAGACCGATACCGAGCGCACCAGTCAGCACCGAAGACACGATCAGGGCCGGCGCGGCGACGGACAGCAGCGGCATCGCCACGCTTGCCGCCATTGCCAGCAAGGCCATCCAGAAGGCGCGACGAAAGCCGATGCGGTCCGCCATCAGCCCCAGCACTGCGGGGCCGATGGCAGCGCCGCCGCCGAGCAGTATCAGTTGACTGGCGCCGCCGCCGACGCCGCGCCCGAGTTCACGCGCCACGAAATCGCTCCATAGCAGAGCGTGCGGCACGAAGCCGAAGCCACAGCAACCGTAGGCCAGCACGACGCGAACTGCGGTCGCGTCCATGTGGTGATTTTCCGTCTGCGTGGACGTGATCGAGGGCCGCCGAAGATTCGGCAGACCGAACCCGGCCAGTACGGCGGCCAGACCCGCGATCAGCGCGAATCCAAGCCAGATTGCGTCGGTGCCCAGCGGCAGCAACAGTGGGGTGAGTGCGCCGGACAAGAGGGCGCCGACACCGATTCCGGCAAACACCAGCCCGGAGCAGCGACCACGCCATTGTGGCGGCACGCTTTCCAACACGGCCGGCCCGACCAGTACCATGAGCCCGGCGCCGACCGCGCCGGATAACCAACGCCATAGCGCGAGTTGCGCGAAGGAATGGGTCCAGAGGAAGGCCAGGAAGCTCGCGGTCGCACCCAGCAGCATCAGCACGCTGCCCAAACGAACCGGCACCGTCGCGCCACGGCGGCGCATGATCAGGGTGCCGCCGAGATAGCCCAGAAAATTGGCGCCGCCGAGCAGCGCGGCATGGTGCGGCGTGAAGCCGCTGCGCTCGACCAGCAGCGGAATCATCGGCATGAAGCCGAAGCGCGCCAGACCGATGCCGACCAGCATGCAGGCCAGTCCGGCCGCCGTGATGCGGACGGTCTGGGCGAATGAGGGCGCAAGCGGTGGCGTGCTTGGAACGTTGCGCAAAACGAGTCAGGTCCGTGCGGGGCGTGCCAGCCTAACGGCTTGGACACGGTCGTGCCCGACCTCGCACGCCACAGCCGGATTCATGTGGCTACTTCCAGGCCGACAGCACGCTGGTGGCGCGCGCCGCCGCAGCCGCGCGCTTTTCCACACCCAGTTTGATGAAGACCTGTTCCAGATGCTTGTTGACGGTGCGCGGACTGATGCCGAGGATCTCGCTGATTTCACGATTGGCCTTGCCGCGGCTGACCCACAGCAGCACCTCGGCCTCGCGCTGAGTCAGCGGCAGCGCGTCCTTCAGCTGCCGGGCTTCGGCCTGCTCCTGGGCTTCGCCGTCACTGAGCAGTTCGACGACGCGGAACAGAAACTCGCCGGGTTCGGTGGAGCTGACGAAGGTGAATTGCAGGCGCCGATCCGCGCGCAGCAGATCGCCGCTGTGGCCTCCGGCACGCAGGTCGCGCAACCAGGCGGCAACATCGGCCGGCAATCGTGCGCCGGTATCGGCCTCGTGCGGAAACAGCTGTTCCAGCAGTTGCTCCGCGCGCGGCGTGCACCACAACAACTGCCCGTCGACGTCCGTCGACACCAGGAAGCGACCCGTCGCGTCCAGGGCGCGGCTGGAGGCCTGCACGGCGCGGGCATTGGCCAGATGCACTCGTATGCGCGCCAGCAGTTCATCAACCACGATCGGCTTGGTCACGTAGTCGACGCCGCCGGCATCGAGACCTTCGATCACATGCTCGGAATCGCTGAGCCCGGTCATGAAGATCACCGGTAGATGTGCCAGCGACTTGTCCCGCTTGATCCGGCGGCAAGCCTCGAATCCGCCCATGCCGGGCATCACCGCATCCATCAGGATCAGGTCGGGCGTGATCTGCCCGAGCAGTTTCAGCGCGCTCTCACCGTCGGTGGCCACCAGCACCGTGGCGCCCAGCGCGTCGAGCGTATCGGTCAGAAAGCTCAGGGTCTCCGGCGTGTCGTCGACCACCAGCACGATGTCGCGCCGACGCGTTTCAGCTGGCATCGGGCAGCGCCTGTTCGAGAGTGAAAACGTAGCGCTTGAGGTCGAAATCCGAGATCAGGGTGCGCAACTGCACCGCCAGCGCCTGATTCTCGATGTTGGCCGATTCCATTTCGCGCAGCTTGGCCTCGATACCGCGGACATGGCCGATCCTGCCGAGCTGCAGCAGCTCTTCCAGATATGGCAGCGCGCTCAGGGGCACCCCGGGGCTGTCACTGCTGGCAGGCTCGCTGGGACGACCCGCATCCGCCGCCGGCTCAGCCTGGAAAATCCAGTCGAGCCTGAGCAAGGTACCGACGGTATCGAGCATCACGTCGACATTGATCGGCTTCATCAGAAAGGCATCGTGCGGCGCCCCTTCGCCACCGGGGCTGTACTCGTGCGCGTTCGCGGACACCATCATGATCCTGAGGCTGCGGCCCGCCCGCTCGCGCAATATGCGCGCGGTTTCCCAGCCGCCGATGCCGGGCATGGCGATGTCCAGCAGCACCAAGTCGGGGCTGATGTCCGCCGCCAGCGACAGCGCTTCCTCGCCGCTGGCGGCGTAGAGCAAGGCGAAGCCCAGCGGTTCGAGCAGCTTGCGATTGAGCTCCAGATGCACGGGATCGTCGTCGACCAGCAAAACAGTGCGGCGCGGCCCGCGATAACCGCGAATCCGTCGGCGCGCCTCGGCAGCATCGTGATCGTCCTGCGCAGCGCCGAGCATCAGCTTGACGACGAAGCGGCTGCCCTGCCCGGGCCTGCTTCGCAACACGATCTCACCGCCCATGATCTGCACGATCACGCGCGTGATTGCGAGGCCCAGGCCGCTGCCGGGCTGCATCTGGGCACCCGGCATGCCGCCGCGTTCGAAGGGCTTGAAGACGTCTTCGAGGTCTTCCTCGCGAATGCCCATGCCGGTATCCGCAACCTCGAACTCGGCGAGCTGGCTGCTGGCGTAGCGCACGGTGAGACTGGCCTCGCCCCGCTCGGTGAACTTGATCGCGTTGGACAGCAGGTTGATCAGGATCTGGCGCAGCCGCTTTTCGTCGGTGCGTATCCAGGCCGGCAATTGCGGCGGCCGGTGATAGTGGAAGCCGATACCCTTGGCCGCGGCCTGCAGGCGGAACATGTCCACGATCTGTTCGAGGAATTCGCCGAAACGCACGCGGTCGCGATTCAGGCGCAGGCGACCGCTTTCGATCTTGGAGATGTCGAGCAGGCCCTCGACGAGATTGGACAGGTGCTCGGCGCTGCGCCGGATCACGCGGACCGCGTTCTTCGGCGGATTGCTCGGTTCGCGTTCCAGTAATTGCGCATAGCCGAAGATCGCGTTCAGCGGTGAGCGGATCTCGTGGCTGATGCCGAACACGTAGCGACTCTTGGCCTCATTGGCGTTTTCCGCGACTTCCTTGGCTTTCTGCAATTCGGCATCGGTGCGTTTGTGCGCCTCGATCTCGTCCATCAGCATCGCCGTCTGGCGCTGCGATTCCTGCTGCGCGGCATTGCGGCTTTCGTGCGCCAGCACCAGCAGCCAGGACGCCACGCCGGACAACAGGAACAGACTCAGGAACACGATCCACAAGGTGGTGGCGATCGCCGCGCGCGCGTCCGGCACATGCGCGCCGTATTCCAGATAGATGAACCCGAGCAGACAGGCGATCGCCAGCACGAACAGGAACAGGATGCCGAGGAACTGGCCGACGCTGGTGCGGATCGACGGCGCCAACGCCGCCGGCAACAACTTGCCCAGAGCCACGCTGATCTGCTGGCCGAAACGGCTATCCTGCTTGCACAGGTCATGGCAGCGCGCTTCCAGGCTGCAGCACAGCGAGCAGATTGCACCGCCGTAGGCCGGGCACATTGCCATGTCCGGCCGTTCGAAGGTGTTCTCGCAGATCACGCAGCGCAGCTCACCCTGGCCTTCCGGCAGACCGTTGGGAGGGCGTGCCAGGTAGTAGCGGCCGCGCGTCACCAAGGCAATGGCCGGCGCCATCACGAAGGCCGTGAGCAGGCCCGAAAATGGCGACAGGGCTTGCAGCATCGGCCCGAACACACCGGCGAAGGCCGCGGTCGAGACGATGATCGAGCTCACCATCGCACCCACGCCGACCGGGTTGATGTCGTACAGATGCGCGCGCTTGAACTCGATGATCCTGGGGCTCAGGCCCAGCGGTTTGTTGATCACCAGGTCCGCCGTCAGCGCGCCGATCCAGCCGACCGCGAAGTTGGCGTAGAGAACCAGCACGCTGGAGATCGCGCCGAAGATGCCGATCTCCATCAGCAGCAGTGCCAACGCCACGTTGAACACCAGCCACAGCACGCGGCCGGGATGCGCATGGGTGAGCCGCGAGAAGAAATTGGACCAGGCGATCGAACCGGCGTAGGCATTGGTGACGTTGATCTTGAGCTGGCAGGTGACGACGAACAGCGCCGTCAGCGCGATCGCCAGCCCTGGGGAACCGACCATCTTCTCGAACACCAGCCGGAACATCTGCGTGGGCTGCTCGGCCTGCTCCGCCGACAGCCCGGAACTGAACGCCATCCACGCCAGCAGCGAACCCAGCGCCAGCTTGAAGCCGCCCATGAATACCCAGCCCGGCCCGGCGCTGAGCATCGCGCCCCACCAGGCCAGCAAACCGGTGCGACGGCGGTCCGGCAGAAAGCGCAGGTAGTCGGCCTGTTCGCCGATCTGCGGCAGCAGCGACAGCAGCGTGGACGCGCAGGCCGCGAACAGCAGCATGTCGATGCTGCCGTCGCCATGCTCGCCGGCGAAGCTGCGCCACTCGGGCAGATCATCCGCGTGCCAGAACAGGATGTAGACCACCGGCGCCAGTTGCAGAATCAACCAGATCGGCTGGGTGGCGATCTGCATGCGGTTGATGAAGCTGATGCCGTAGATCGCCATCGGAATCACGACCAGCGAACTGAAGATGTGCGCCAGCCACAAGGGAATGCCGAAGGCCATTTCCAGCGCCGCCGACATGATCGTGGCTTCGATCGCGAACAGGATGAAGGTGAACGAGGCGTAGATCAGCGAGGTGATCGTCGAGCCCATGTAGCCGAAACCGGCGCCGCGCGTCAGCAGGTCGATGTCCAGCCCGTAGCGCGCCGCGTAGCGGTTGATCGGCAGGCCGATGAGGAACATCAGCGCGCACACCGCGACGATCGCGCTCACCGCGTTGCTGAAACCGAACTGCAGGGTCAGGCTGCCGCCGATCGCCTCGCAGGCCAGGAACGCGATCGCGCCGAAGGCGGTATTGCCGACGCGGAACGGCGACCAGCGCCGCGCCTTGTCGGGGGTGTAGCGCAGCGCATAGTCCTCCATGGTCTGCGTGGCCGCCCATTTGTTGTACTGGCGGCGTTCGCGGACGATGCGTTGGGTGGCGCTCATGTTTGGAAGCCGGGACCCGGGAACGGCAACAGCGGCGGTGGGGTGGGCAAAGCGCAGCGTGCCCACGCGGTCCCCTGGTGCACACGCCCGCGTGGGCACGGCCTGCGGCCTTTGCCCGCCCTACGGGCGGCGTTGCGAATTGCGTGCATCGGGTACCGCATCCTTGCTGGGCTCAGGCCAAGGCCAGCACGCAACCCAGAGTCGCCGCGAGCACGCCACCGCCCCGCGCCGCGAGGGTCCAGGCCCGCGATTGCGCCGTGCCGATCAGCACGCCCGCGAGATGCAAAGCACCCGTGGCCAGCAGGAAGCCCGCGCCGTACAGCAGCGGACTCGCCGTCGCCGGCGGTTCGGCGCCGTGTGCCGCGCCGTGGAACACGGCGAAGACGCCGACCAGGGCCGCCGCCGGAAGCATCGACACGCGCAAGGCGGTAGCCACCAACAGCCCGCCCACGACCAAGGAGGCGGCAATGCCGGATTCCAGATGCGGCGGCACCCAGCCTATCCCGGCGAGACCGGCGCCGACAGCCATCAGCACCAGGAAACTGGCCGGCATCCAGAGCCGTGCACGACCGCCGAGTTGTGCGGCCCAGATGCCGATCACCAGCATCGTCAGCAGATGGTCCAGACCCAGCATTGGATGCAGCAGTCCGGACAGCAGACCGGAGTCCGCCAGCGGATGGCCAGGATGTGCCAGCGCCGGCGTGGACGCCGCGATGGCCGAAACGAAAGCGAACGGGCGTAGCCACTTGGACATCAGATGTGCTCCGGTAGAGGACGCGGCGCCAGACCGCCGGCAGTGACGATGAACTCGGCGATCTGTCGCAGTCCGAGGTTCTCTTTGAGATTGGAAAACACGAAGGGTCGCTCGCCGCGCATGCGTCGGGCATCCCGATCCATCACGTCCAGCGAGGCGCCGACCAGCGGCGCCAGGTCGATCTTGTTGATCACCAACAGGTCCGAACGGGTGATGCCGGGGCCGCCTTTGCGCGGAATCTTGTCGCCGGCCGAAACATCGATCACGTAGATCGTGATGTCCGCCAGCTCCGGGCTGAAGGTCGCCGCAAGATTGTCGCCGCCGCTTTCGATGAAGATCAGTTCCAGCGCCGGAAAGCGCGCGTGCATTTCGGCCACGGCCGACAGGTTGATGCTGGCATCCTCGCGGATCGCGGTATGCGGACAGCCGCCGGTTTCCACACCCATGATGCGTTCCGGCACCAGCGCACCGGCGCGCGTGAGGAACTCGGAATCCTCGTGCGTGTAGATGTCATTGGTGATCGCGGCCACGTCATAGGTGTCGCGCAGCAGCTTGCACAGGCGCTCGGTCAGCGCCGTCTTGCCGGAGCCGACCGGGCCGCCGATGCCGACACGCAAGGGACCATTGGCGGGCGCGGCGTCGCGCGCCGCGCTTTCGTTGAGGGGCAGGTTCATGAGCGGAACAACCTCGTGTACTGGGTTTCGTGACGCAGGGAACACAATTCGAGCGCGGGCGCGCAGCTGCCGAGTTCGTCGACCGGCGTGGCCAGCGCCCGAACCACCACCGCTTCCACGCGCGGTTCGAGCCGGGCAATGGCGATCTGACCATCGGTCTGCCCGAGCGGCACCAGGCGCACGCCGGCCGACACCAAATTGGCCGCGGCACCATGAACGAAGGCTTCGAGCGCCGGTCGCAAGGCGATGCCGTGCGCCACGCAGGCCACCGCCATGACCGCGCAGTGCGCCAGCGGCCGACCCTGGAAGCGCTCGACCAGCGAGTCCAAGGCCGGATTCGGCCAGGCCGCGCGTGTGGCCCTGAGGAAGGCATCGCCCTGCTGGCGTGCTTCCAGCGCGGTTTCGGCGCTACCGCGAAACGCACCGGCGAGTTCGATCAGTTGGTCTTGCAGGTCCGACTGATCCGCCGCTTCATGAATCCGCGCGAGCAGCACGGCATCGATCCAGCCACCGCCGTGTTCGATCACCGTGCCGACATAGTCGATCAGTTGTCCGACGTTCCTGACCGAGCCTTCCTCGACCGCCCATTCGAGGCCGTGGCTGTAGCTGAAGGCACCGGTGGGGTAGCTGGGGCTGGTCCAGGCGAGGAGACGGTAGAGGGCGGTGGGTGAGGGGCCGGGGTTCATGGGGCCTCCCCGGTTTGGGTGCGTCCCGGCATCACGTGGGCACGCTGCGCTTTGCCTACCCTACGGGTCGAGAATGCGGTTTCTACGAATCCCTTCGATGTTGCGGCGGCGGGTCTGTTGCCTTTAGGGATCGCCGAGGCGGGTTCCGGCGCCCGCCGGCGCCGGGTTCCTTTTCTTTGCTTGTCCAAAGAAAAGGAACCAAAAGAAAAGACACCCCGCCGTCCGCGCCGCTCGCTTCGCGAGCGGTCCCCGGCCGGGGCGCCGTGCTCGGGGGGCGCGTCGACAGGACATCCCTGTCCTGACGACGCTTGCTCGACGTCCTGTCTCGCACCCCGCTGCGCGCGGCACCCCACCCGGCGCTTCCGAAGGGGCCCGAACTGCGAAAAACCACAGCAACAGATCCCCTCTCCCGCTTGCGGGAGAGGGGTTGGGGGAGAGGGCCGCGCGCAGCGCGGAATGCGGCTCCGTCCCGCTACGTCCGCACCGAGTCGCGCAGCGAGGCGGGGGGCGGATGTTTCGGGTGCCCTTCTTTTGGTTACCTTTTTTGGGCCGAGCACAGCTCGGGACCCGAAGGGGGCGGCGGAACCGGTCGCAAACGTCTCCGAATGAGGATAGACCCTCGGCCAAGTCATCGAAGATGAATCACGCATCTCAATGCTCATGCGGCTGCCCAAGCGCCAGCACATTGCCATGCGCATGCTCATGCGCCGCCGCAAACCCGCCATGCCCCGAATACGCCCCACCCTCCGGCGAAAACGGCGCCCGAACCGGCTCCACGGTGGCACCCAGACCCCGCAACATCGACACGATCACATGGTCCTCGCGGATCAGAATGCGATCCGCAACCAGCTGCGCCGGCAGGTGGCGATTGCCGATGTGCCAGGCCAGGCGCATCAGCGCTTCGGTATCGGCGGCAGTCACTTGCGACAGCGCCTCGGACGCGGCGATCACGGTGATGACATCGCCGCCTTCCAGCGCCAGACCGTCACCGTGCTGCAGCACGGTCGCACGCGGCAGGTCCAGCAGGAATTCGGTGCCGCCTTCGGCGACGAAGCGAAAGCGTCGCCGATGACGCTCGTCGTAGTCCAGCGCGATGCGGTCGATCGCATGATCGCGATCCCAGTGCCCGGCGGCTAGAACTTCAGTGGCCTTGAGCATGATCAGAACAGGCCCGTCAAAACAGAAAGTAACGCTGCGCCATCGGCAGCACGTCGGCCGGCTCGCAGCGCAGCAGTTCGCCGTCGGCGCGCACATCGTAGGTTTCGGAGTCGACCTCGATCTGCGGCATCGCATCGTTCAGCACCATGCTGCGCTTGCCGATGCCGCCGCGCGTGTTATTCACGGCCACCATCGGCCGGCTCAGGCCCAGCGCCGGATTGCCGCCGTTGTCGAGATAGGCCTGACTGACGAACAGCCAGGAACTGTCGATACCGGCCCGGCCCAGCGCGCCAAACATCGGGCGATAGTGCATCGGCTGCGGCGTGGGAATGCTGGCGTTGGGATCACCCATCGCGGCCACGGCGATCGAACCACCCTTGACCACCAGATCCGGTTTGATGCCAAAGAACGCCGGGTTCCACAACACCAGATCGGCCAGCTTGCCGACTTCCACCGAACCCACATGCGCGGAGATACCGTGCGCGATCGCCGGGTTGATCGTGTACTTGGCGATGTAGCGGCGCGCGCGGAAGTTGTCGGCCGCGCCGTCGTCCGGGGACAGCGCGCCACGCTGGCGTTTCATCTTGTCCGCGGTCTGCCAGCAGCGAATGATGGTCTCGCCGACACGGCCCATGGCCTGGCTGTCGGAACTCATCATCGAGAAGGCACCAAGGTCGTGGAGGATGTCCTCGGCGGCGATGGTTTCCTTGCGGATGCGCGACTCGGCGAAGGCCACGTCCTCTGCGATGCGCGGGTCCAGGTGGTGGCAGACCATCAACATGTCGAGATGTTCGTCGAGCGTGTTGACGGTGTAGGGCCGCGTCGGATTGGTGCTGGACGGCAAGACGTTCGGCAGGCCAGCCACGCGAATGATGTCCGGCGCGTGGCCGCCGCCGGCACCTTCGGTGTGGAAGGCGTGGATGGTGCGGCCGGCGAAGGCGGCGATCGTGGATTCGACGAAGCCCGCCTCGTTGAGGGTGTCGGTGTGGATGCTGACCTGCACGTCCAGCGCATCGGCCACCGACAGGCAGTTGTCGATCGCCGCCGGCGTGGTGCCCCAGTCCTCGTGCAGCTTCAGGCCGCAGGCCCCGGCCAGCACCATTTCCTCCAGCGCCGCGGGCCGGCTGGCATTGCCCTTGCCGAAGAAGCCCAGGTTCACCGGCAGGCCCTCGGCGGCCTGCAGCATGCGGCCCAGGTGCCAGGCGCCGGGCGTGCAGGTGGTGGCCAGGGTGCCGTGGGCAGGGCCAGTGCCGCCGCCGAGCATGGTGGTGATGCCGGAACAGATCGCGTCCTCGACCTGCTGCGGACAGATGAAGTGGATGTGCGCGTCGATACCGCCAGCGGTGACGATCTTGCCCTCGGCGGCAATGACTTCGGTGCCGGGGCCGATGACGATGTCCACGCCCGGCTGTACGTCCGGATTGCCGGCCTTGCCGATGCTGACGATGCGGCCGTCACGCAGGCCGATGTCGGCCTTGATCACGCCCCAGTGGTCGAGAATCACGGCATTGGTGATGACCGTATCGACGGTGCCTTCGGCGCGGCTGGCCTGGCTCTGGCCCATGCCGTCGCGGATCACCTTGCCGCCGCCGAACTTGACCTCCTCGCCGTAGATCGTGCGGTCTTCCTCCACGCGGATATACAGGCTGGTGTCGGCCAGGCGGATGCGGTCGCCGACGGTGGGGCCGAACATGCCGGCATAGGAGCGGCGGCTGATCGTCGTGGCCATCAGAGGTCTCCCATGACTTCGGCGCGAAAGCCGTAGACCTTGCGCGCGCCGGCATACGGAATCAGCCGCACCTCGCGCTGCTGCCCCGGCTCGAAGCGAATGGCCGAACCCGAGGGAATGTCCAGACGCATGCCGCGCGCCTGGGCGCGGTCGAAGACCAGGCCCGGATTGACCTCGAAGAAATGGTAGTGACTGCCGACCTGCACCGGCCGGTCGCCGCTGTTGGCCACGCTCAGCGTAATCGCCTCACGGTCCGCGTTGAGGATGATGTCGCCGTCCTGCGTCAGCACCTCGCCGGCGACGAGCTCGCCATCGGCGTCGCCGCGGATCGGCGCGTGCACGGTGACCAGCTTGGTGCCGTCCGGGAAGGTCGCCTCCACCTGCACGTCGTGAATCATTTCGCCGACGCCGTTCATGACCTGATCGCGCCTCAGCACCTGCGCGCCGGCCTGCATCAGTTCGGCGACGCTGCGACCGTCGCGCGCGCCTTCGACCACGGTATCGGTGATCAGGGCGATGGCTTCGGGATAGTTGAGCTTGACGCCGCGCTCCAAGCGACGCCGCGCCACCATCGCCGCCATCGCCACCAGCAGCTTGTCTTTTTCTCTAGGGCTCAGGTTCAAGGCAATCGATCTCCTAACAGGTCCACACGCGCGGCATGCGGGGCGGCAGGCCGCCAGCGCCATGCCGCAGCTGCGCTGCAAGATTCATGACGGCCGCACGCAGTTTCGCCGCGTCCGCTGACAGCAGGCGCACGATCAGCAGGCCGTCGAGTACACCGGCCGCACCGATGCCAGGCTGCGCCGCCAGCTGCTCGCGCACCGCCGACAGCTGCGCCGCGGCATCGTTCGAGGCGTACAACAAGGTGGCACAGGCACGCGCCTCCCCAAAACCGAAGGCCGGACGGAACGGCGAGCCGCCTTCGTCCCAGTGCAGGGCGTCGGCCCAGATCAAACGACCATCGCGGCGTACCCGCCAGGATTCGTGCAAATAGCCCTGCGCATAGGTCTCGCCCATCGCCCCGCGCCCCAGCACCAGACTCTCCACCGCCAGCAGGCGAGCGCCCGGCGCCAAGTCCACCTCGATGCAACGACGCAGCCGACTGCGATCGAACAGAATCGTTTCCTGGGCCAGCCATTCGGCCCAGGCGGATTCGCCGACGCGCAACGAAACCACGATCTCGGCCGGCGCCTCGCCGGGAATGGCGCGATAGATTTTCTCGGCAGCCTGCGTGCTCAGGCAGGCGCGGGCACCCGCTTCCACTTCGAAACCGATACGCAGACGGTCGCCACCGGTGAGCCCGCCGCTGGTCGTCAGCAGTACGGCTTGGGGAATCTCGTCGTGCTCCACGTCCGGAAACAGCAGCCGACACGGCGCGCGCTGATACAGATCGGCCAGTTCGGTGCGCGCGTTGCGGGCGCGGCGAAAACGCAACTGTGTCGCGCCGTCCACGCGCTGTGCACGCACCGTCGGCGCCACACTGGACGCTGCCGCACGTGCCGTTATCAGGCTCGCCGTTCCTTGATACATCGGGTCCCCAAAGTCTTTCACCCGTGGTCTCGTAGGATTTCATGCTGCGGGCGGTCTTGTGTTTTGACTCTACGTCAAATGCCCCATACCCGCCGCCGCCGAGCCCGCCTAGTGTGGCCGGCATCGGTCCGAACAGAGACCGAACCGCGACGGCGTCATCGAAGCGCCGCGCTACGGCTTGAGAAAACCCGCACGCGGGCTGGCAGCAAACCAAACGGGGCATGGGCAGCCTCAATGCACTTGAGCACATGGGGATTGGGAAATGGATCAATTGGGAAGTCGCACCGGCCATCTGGCTGCCGGTGTCCGCTTGGCCGCGCTCGCGGCGATGATGATGGCACCGCTGCCGGCGGCCTATGCTGCGACCGTGGAGCTTCCGCCGATTTCGGTCGGTGCGGGTCTGCGCAGCAGCTTCACCAGCACCGACGTGGACGGCGCTGACGAGGACGTCAACGATTTCACGCTCGACAGCGCGCGACTGTATATCGGCGGTTCGGTCACCGAGACCATCAAGTTCACGCTCAACACCGAAATCGATGGCGACAATGACGTGCGGGTGATCGACGCCATCGGTCGTTTCGAGTTCTCGCCGAAGTTCAACATCTGGGCCGGCCGCTTCCTGCCGCCGAGCGACCGCGCCAACCTGCATGGTCCGTACTACGGCAACGCCTGGGGCTTCGCCGTCGACGGCATCCAGGACGGCTTTCCGTTCGTGGCCGCGGGCCGCGACAACGGCGTGGCCTACTGGGGTGACTTCGACCGCGTGAAGGTCTCGATCGGTGCCTTCGACGTACCGTCGACCATGGCCGGCAGCGACGAACCGGACAAGATCGTGACCGCGGCGCGTCTGCACCTGAGTCTGTGGGACATCGAATCCGGTTACTACCTCAACGGCACCTACTACGGCGACAAGGACATTCTGTCCTTCGGCGTATCCGCGCAGAGCGCCAGCGGCGACACCGCCGTCACCGTCGACGCGCTGATGGAGAAGAAGATCGCCGGGGGCGGAGTGCTCTCGCTGGAAGGCGAATACGCCAACTATGACGGCTTCGGCGGCTACGGCGCGCCGGTGGCCTTCGATTCCAGTGACGGCTACTTCGTGCTCGCCGCCTTCCTGTTCCCGCAGAAGGTCGGCATCGGCCAGTTCCAGATCCTCGGCAAGACCGCCACCACCACCTATGACACGGCCGGAGGCGATCTCGATCTCGACACCCTGGAGTTCGACCTCAACTACGTGATCAAGGCCTTCAACGCGCGCGTCTCGCTGTTCTACATCGACCAGAGCGCGGATGCGCCCGGCACCGACAGCACCCAGATCGGCCTTGGTCTGCAGTTGCAGATCTGAGCGCCTTCGAATCGACAGGAGCAAATCAACATGAAACGCAGAAACTTCGTACGGTCGCTGGCGGCCGCCGCGCTGGCACCGGCCCTTGGCTTCGGCTTTCACGCCCAGGCCGCCGAAGACACGATCAAGGTCGGCGTGCTGCACTCGCTGTCCGGCACCATGGCGATCTCCGAGACCACGCTCAAGGACACCGTCCTGATGCTGGTCGAGGAGCAGAACAAGAAAGGCGGCCTGCTCGGCAAGAAGCTCGAAGCCGTGGTCGTGGACCCGGCCTCGAACTGGCCGCTGTTCGCGGAAAAGGCACGCGAGCTGATCACCAAGGACAAGGTCGACGTGGTCTTCGGCTGCTGGACTTCGGTATCGCGCAAGTCGGTGCTGCCGGTGTTCGAGGAACTCGACAGCCTGCTGTTCTACCCCGTGCAGTACGAGGGTGAGGAATCGTCCAAGAACGTGATCTACACCGGCGCCGCGCCGAACCAGCAGGCGATTCCGGCGGTGGACTACCTGATGGACGAATTCGGCATCGAGCGCTGGGTGCTGGCCGGCACGGACTACGTCTATCCACGCACCACCAACAAGATCCTCGAGGCCTACCTCAAGGCCAAGGGCGTGAAGTCCGAGGACATCATGATCAACTACACGCCTTTCGGACATTCCGACTGGCAGAGCATCGTGTCGGAGATCAAGAGCTTCGGTTCCACCGGCAAGGCCGCCGCAGTGGTGTCCACGATCAACGGCGACGCCAACGTACCGTTCTACAAGGAACTCGCCAACCAGCAGATTTCGGCCGAGGACATCCCGGTGGTCGCGTTCTCCGTGGGTGAGGAAGAACTGTCCGGCATCGACACTGGTCCGCTGGTCGGCCATCTTGCCGCCTGGAACTACTTCGAAAGCGTCGATACGCCCGAGAACGAAGCCTTCATCAAGCAGTGGCACGCCTACACCGGCAACGACAAGCGCGTGACCAACGACCCGATGGAAGCCAGCTATATCGGCTTCAACCTGTGGGTGAAGGCGGTCGAGAAGGCCGGCACCACCGATGTGGAGAAGGTCATCGCCACGCTGCCGGGACTGGAAGTGCCGAACCTGACCGGCGGCACCGCCAAGCTGCTGCCCAACCACCACATCACCAAGCCGGTACTGATCGGCGAAATCCAGGACGACGGTCAGTTCGACGTGGTGTCCGAAACCGACGAAGTGCCGGGCGATGCCTGGTCCGACTTCCTGCCGGGTTCCAAGGACATCGAAGCCGACTGGGTCACGCTCAAGTGCGGCAACTACAACAGCAAGACCAAGAAGTGCTCCGGGCAGAACTTCTGAACCTCACCGACTAGCGAGCCGTATTGGACCTGCGGCGTCCGTGCCCACGGGCGTCGCAGGTCCCTTCTTCACTGTTCAAGGAAAGTCCGAGCGGAGCAACAGCGCATGAGACGCATACGATTTCAATTCGGCCGGTTCGTCCTGTGTCTGCTGATGCTGCTGGGCAGCGCGATCGCACACGCGGATTCGGCGGCCGATGACGCCTTCATGCAGACGCTGTTCGCGATTCCTGAAGCCAATTACCGCGAAAAGGCCGCTCTGGTCGACGCTCTCGTCGCCGCGCGCCACGAACACACCCGCGAGGTGCTCCTCGCGCTGCTGGACAACCGCCTGTATGCGCGTGAAAACGCCGACGGCAACATCACCGACCTCTACATCGTCGAAGAACAAGCCGATTCCCGACTCGCCCTCACCGACGCGCTGAGCCTTGAGGACGCCGGCATCGCGCCCGAGGACGATCTCGAAAGAATCCGCACCAACATCACCCTGCGCAAAGCGCTGAAGCAGGCGATTGCACGATTCGACCTGGCCGACGAAGACGCCGATGTGCGCGCCTCCGGCGTCGACGAAATGAGCGGCGATCTCGACGACGACGGTGCCGCACTGCTGCGCGAACAGCTCGCGATCGACGACAGCAGACAGGTGCGGCGCCGCATCGAAGTGGCGCTGGCTCTGTATGCCCTGCCCTCCGGCGACGAGGCCACACGTCTGGCGGCCATCGAGACCCTGGACGGAGAAACCAGCAATGTCGTCTACAACCGCATCAAGCCGCTCACCGAAGCGGATGCCGAAGTCAGCCCCGAACTGCGCGCCGCCGCGCTCAAGGTGACGCAGTCGATCGACAGCTGGCGCGTGTTCTACGGCGCGATCGAAACCCTGTTCTTCGGCCTCAGCCTGGGCTCGGTGCTGGTGCTGGCGGCGATCGGCCTGGCCATCACCTTCGGCGTGATGGGCGTGATCAACATGGCGCACGGCGAACTGATCATGCTCGGCGCCTACACCGCCTACGTGATGCAGCTGATCCTGCCGAACCACATCGGCCTGTCGCTGATCCTGGCGATCCCGGCGGCCTTCTGCGTCGCCGGGCTGGCCGGCGTGGCGATCGAACGCAGCATCGTGCGCTTCCTCTACGGCCGCCCGCTGGAAACCCTGCTGGCGACCTTCGGCCTGTCGCTGGTGCTGCAGCAACTGGTGCGCTCGGTGTTTTCGCCGCTGAACCGCTCGGTGTCCTCGCCGGAATGGATGCAGGGCCTGTGGCAGATCAACGACCTGTTCGCTGTCACCTGGAATCGCCTGCTGATCATCGTGTTCATGGCCCTGGTATTTGCCCTGCTGTGGCTCACGCTCAACAAGACCTCGCTCGGTCTCAAGGTGCGCGCGGTCTCGCAGAACCGCGCCATGGCCAAGGCCATGGGCGTGCGCACCGAACGCGTGGACGCGATGACCTTCGGCCTCGGTGCCGGCGTCGCCGGCGTCGCCGGCGTCGCGCTGTCGCAGCTCACCAATGTGGGACCGAATCTCGGCCAGAGCTACATCGTCGATTCGTTCATGGTCGTGGTCTTCGGCGGCGTCGGCAATCTCTGGGGCACGCTGATCAGCGGCATGAGCCTGGGCGTGATCAACAAGATCCTCGAACCCTGGGCCGGCGCCGTGATGGCCAAGATTCTGGTCCTGGTCTTCCTGATTCTGTTCATACAGCGCAAGCCGCGCGGCTTGTTTCCGCAGAAAGGCCGCGCGGCGGAGGGTCACTGATGCGTCGTGCCTGGTTATTCGGCGACATCGGCGGGCGCGCGATGCTGAGCGTGCTGCTGCTGCTCGCCATCATCGTCCCGCTACTGAACCTGGCAGTGCCGGCCGACTCGGCCCTGCACCTGTCGACCTACTGGGTGACCTTGCTCGGCAAGTACCTGTGCTACGCCCTGCTGGCAATCGCCATCGACCTGATCTGGGGTTACTGCGGCATTCTCAGCCTCGGCCACACCGCCTTCTTCGCGCTCGGCGGCTATGCCATGGGCATGTACCTGATGCGCCAGATCGGCGATCGCGGCGTCTACGGCAACGCCGAGCTTCCGGACTTCATGGTGTTCCTGAACTGGACGGAACTGCCGTGGTACTGGTACGGCTTCGAGCACTTCTGGTTCGCGATGCTGATGGTGCTGGTCGCGCCCGGCATCCTCGCCTTCGCCTTCGGCTGGCTGGCGTTCCGCTCGCGCGTCACCGGCGTGTACCTGTCGATCATCACCCAGGCACTGACCTACGCGCTGATGCTGGCCTTCTTCCGCAACGAGATGGGCTTCGGCGGCAACAACGGCCTCACCGATTTCAAGGAATTGCTGGGTTTCGATCTGCAACAGGACAGCACCCGCATCGGCCTGTTCCTGGCCTCGGTGCTGGCGCTGGCGCTGGGCTATCTGGCCTGCCGCTACATCGTCACCTCACGTTACGGTCGCGTGGTCGCGGCGATCCGCGATGCCGAATCGCGCGCGCGCTTCATCGGCTATCGCGTGGAACGCTTCAAACTCGCCCTGTTCACGTTCTCGGCCGTGCTCTCCGGCATTGCCGGCGCGCTGTACGTGCCGCAGGTCGGCATCATCAACCCTGGCGAGTTCTCGCCGATCAACTCGATCGAAGCCGTGGTCTGGGTCGCCGTCGGCGGACGCGGCACGCTCTATGGCGCCGCGCTCGGTGCCGGCATCGTCAACTACTCCAAGACCTGGTTCACTGCGGCGATGCCGGAAATCTGGCTGTACGCGCTGGGCGCATTGTTCATCGTGGTCACGCTGTTCCTGCCCAAGGGCGTGGTCGGCCTGATTGCGCGCCTGCGGAGAAAATCATGAACCTCGCCTCGTCCCTGCGCACACTGACCGACCGCGAACGCGTCTTCGAATTCGTCAACCGTCCGCCGCAATCCACACGCGCCGACCTCAGCCACGGCACCATCCTGTATCTCGAAGACATCACCGTGAGCTTCGACGGCTTCCGCGCGCTCAATGCGCTCACGCTGTACGTGGATACCGGCGAACTGCGCTGCATCATCGGCCCCAACGGCGCCGGCAAGACCACGATGATGGACGTGATCACTGGCAAGACACGGCCCGATACCGGCAGCGCCTGGTTCGGCCAGAACGTGGACCTGCTGCGGCTGTCGGAACCAGAAATCGCCGAGGCCGGCATCGGCCGCAAGTTCCAGAAACCGACAGTGTTCGGCGAGCACTCCGTGTTCGAGAATCTGGAACTTGCGATGGCCGGCGACAAATCGGTGTGGAGCACGCTGGTGGCGCGCCTTTCGTCCGAACAACGCGACCGCATCGCCGAAACCCTGGCCCTGGTCGGCCTGTCCACCGAGCAGGACCGCGATGCCGGCAGTCTCTCGCACGGCCAGAAGCAATGGCTGGAGATCGGCATGCTGCTGATGCAGGACCCGCAGTTACTGCTGGTCGACGAACCGGTGGCCGGCATGACACCGCAGGAGGTCGAGCGCACCGCCGAACTGCTGGTGTCGCTGGCCGGAAAACGCTCCGTGGTGGTGGTCGAACACGACATGGAGTTCGTGCGCTCGATCGCGCGCAAGGTCACCGTGCTGCACGAGGGACGCGTGCTCGCCGAAGGCAGCATCGACGAGTGTCAGAACAACCGCGAAGTCGTCGAAGTCTATCTGGGAGCCTGAGCATGCTGACCCTCAAAGGCATCAACCAGTTCTACGGCGGCAGTCACACCCTCTGGGACGTGGACTTCGAAGTCCCCACAGGCTCGATCACCTGCCTGATGGGCCGCAACGGCATGGGCAAGACCACGCTGCTCAAATGCGTGATGGGTTTGCTGTCGGTCAGCACCGGCAGCATCCACCTGGACGAGAAGGACATCACAGCGATTGCGGCCGATCGTCGCGCCTCCCTGGGTGTGGGCTATGTGCCCCAGGGCCGCGAGATCTTCGGTCAGCTCTCGGTCGAGGAAAACCTGCGGCTCGGACAATACGTGCGCAAGGACAACGGCGCCGAAGCGCTGGAGCGCGTCTACCAGACCTTCCCGGTGCTCAAGCAAATGGCCCGCCGCCGCGGCGGCGATCTGTCCGGTGGGCAGCAGCAGCAACTCGCGATCGGTCGTGCGCTGATCTTCGATCCGAAACTGCTGATTCTCGACGAGCCCTGCGAGGGCATCCAGCCCAACATCGTCGCCGAAATCGGTGATCTGTTGATACGCCTCAACAAGGACACCGGGCTGACGGTATTGCTGGTCGAGCAGAAGCTGCCGTTCGCGCGCCGCGTCGCCAGCGAATTCCGCATCCTCGACAAGGGCCGGTTGGTGGCCGGCGGCGATATCGGCGAACTGAGTGACACACTGGTGGAACGACACCTATCGGTATGAGTGGCGCGCCTGCGTCCATCGAACTACGGCCAACCGTAGGCCATCTGCTATGTCCACGCTGGATCACCTGGCACGGGACATCAGGCAAGTACTATCGGGGTTTGCGCAGCATGGTCCCGCCCTACAACCGATCCGCACTTTCGTACTTATATTTACTCCGACCCTGAGGTTTCCCCTCAAATTTAGGCGCGAGTGGTCGTTGGGCCATTGAAGCATGATGGCGTGGACCAGAGGGATCTTAGCGCTTGTTCAAAACAGGCTTGGGTCAGTGTCAGGAGCTTGGCTGCCAAGACCATCCAGCCGAGAGTGATGTCGGACAAGGTCTGTCGCTTGCGATCACTGTTGGATCGACACTGATCCTGAAGGCCGCGACGTCGTGCGATGATCCCGGCGACCCAGGCCAGAAAGACGGCGAGCAGATGGATCAGCAAGAGCATGGCGATCCGCAGGAGGTCGAGGTCAAGGAGGTCGGGGTCAGGTCTTGCGCCTTGACGCAGCCCGCCGATCCACACCTCGCGCGATCCGGCTTACCGTCGAGTAGTCGAGTAGTGCGACCCGAAGTGCACACCGATCTGCGGAAGTTGTCGGTGTCCGCTCTCGTAGGCGTCGCGATCTTCGTCATTGAG
>NZ_JAVRIC010000023.1 GCF_031846245.1 Banduia mediterranea
GGCGTCGTATTCGGCACCCGCATGGCCGAGGGCGAGCAGCTCTTCGAGCATGATCGTGACTTTCTGCCCGTTCGGTGTTGCCATCGAGTAGAGCTGCAGCGGGTGCTTTCCGACCGGCAATGGCTTGTCGTGGGTCGGGCCGGCGACCGGCCGGTTGATGCTGGCGAAGCGGCCACCGCTGGGCTTGTTCCAGGTCCAGACCTTCGGTGGCGTGTATTCGGGGGAATCGCTCATGCTCGGGTCTCCGCTGTGGATGTGTTAACGCGTTGTGGGGATAGTTCGACGGGAACAGAGCGCGACGCGTCTGTTCGTCGAAATCGTTGTTGAATTCATGGTCCTCGCCGACCCGCCGGCCGCGCTCGCCCGAAAGGCGGGTGTATGTTGCTCGCCCTTGCGAGTGTCGACGGGCACGGCTTCGTAAGCCAGCCCGGTTCCCTCCAGCGGCAGCGCGAGCTTGGCGGGATTGGGCGTCGGGTGGAAATAGAAACGAATCATGCAAGTCTTCCTTCGGCTTTGCATTCACGACAGGCCGGTGCGATGAGGTAGGTGCCACCGACGGACGGGGGAGCCGACGCAGCGGGCACTGCTTCGCTACCCGGTTTATCTTATAGAACGGTCGATCTGGCGCTGCTCGACGCGGTGGAAACCTGATGGGAGGGTGCCCATTCGGTCAATGAGTTCCGTCAGCCGCGACGGGCCATGAGCCGGATTCCCGAGACGGGCTTCTGACATTCTTTCGGCGACGTGCTGAATTGTGTGCCGCAACTGCGACGAATTCGGCACGCAAGCGAGAGAGAACTATAATCGTTCGCATTACTGTCTAACGCCGGAATCCGACCATGTTCAAAAAGATGGGCCTCGTGTGCTGGGCCTTGGCCCTGATTTCCCTGTCTGCGCCTGCATTTGCGGCGCTGAGCGACGAAATTCGCACCACCTGGCGTTTGATCGACTATATGGCCGTGGACTACGCCGGGGCGGTTGAAAACGGTGAAGTGGTCAGCGAATTCGAATACGAGGAGATGCTGGAATTCGCGGGCACCATCCGGCAGCGCATTGCCTCGCTGCCGGCGGAGCCCGATCCGACCGAACTGCTGCGGGGCGCCGATGAACTGCTGCGGTTGGTCAATGCCAAGGCCTCCGCGGCGGATGTCCGTGCGGCCGCCCATGGTCTGGGCTCGGCATTGCTCGCCTTGCACCCGGTGCCGACGGCGCCGCAACAGGTTCCGGACATCGCACACGGCGCAGTGCTCTATCAGCAGCAGTGCGCGAGCTGTCATGGCGCTCAGGGACAGGGTGACGGCCCGGCCGGTGCCAACATGGAACCTGCTCCGATCGATTTCACCGACATGGAGCGGGCCCGCCAGCGTTCGGTGTTCGCGCTGTACCAGGTGATCCATCAAGGGCTCGAAGGCACGCCGATGATCAGTTTCGGCCATCTGCCGGAAGCCGATCAGTGGGCGCTCGCGTTCTACGTGTCCGGTCTGGCGTTTCCGGCGGATCGGGCTGCGCAAGGGCGTGCGGCCTGGGAACAGACGGTCGGCCTGCGCGCGCAGATTCCTGATCTGGATGCGCTGGTGCAGACCTCGCCGGCGGCGATCGCCGAGCATAGCGACACCGAGACAGCGGACGCGGTCATGGCGTATCTGCGGCACGAACCAGCCGCGGTACAGGCGGCGGACGCCGGACGACTGGAACTTGCGCGCAGCCAGCTGGCGGCGAGCGTGGAAGCCTATCGCGCCGGCGAGCAGGACGCGGCGAAGCGCCTTGCGCTGTCCGCCTACCTCGACGGCTTCGAACCGATCGAACCGATGCTGGCCAGCAAGGGCGATATTCTCGGACGTGTGGAAGGAGCGATGAATGCTTATCGCGCATCGATCGCCCGCGCCGCGCCGCCGGAAGTCGTGGCCAGCGCGGCGTCCGATATCGAATCCCTGTTCGACGAGGTCGATTCAGTGCTCGATGCTCCCGGCGGGAGCTTCTGGTCGGTGATGATCGGCGCGTTGACCATATTGCTGCGCGAAGGTCTGGAAGCCCTGCTGGTGGTGGTGGCGATGGTGGCGTTCCTGCGCAAGGCGAATCGCCAGGATGTGATGCCGTACATTCACATGGGCTGGATCGGCGCCTTGCTGGCCGGCTTTGCCACCTGGCTCGTGGCGACCCGGCTGATCTCCATCAGCGGAGCCAGTCGCGAACTGACTGAAGGCTTCGGCAGTCTGTTCGCTGCAGTGGTGCTGTTGACGGTCGGACTGTGGATGCACCACAAGAGCCTGGCCGGCCGCTGGCAACAATACATCCGGGAGAAGCTGTCGCACGCGCTGACCAAGCGGTCTGCCTGGGCGCTGGCGGCGCTTGCGTTCGTGGTGGTCTACCGCGAGGTGTTCGAAACCATTCTGTTCTACGCAGCGCTGTGGAGCGAAGGCGGCGGCAGACCGGTGCTGGCGGGGCTGCTGGTCGGCAGCGTGCTGCTGGCGGTACTCGCCTGGGTGATGTTGCGCGCCAGCACGCAGCTGCCGATCGGACGTTTCTTCAGCGCCAGCTCCGCGCTGATCGCGATTCTGGCCTTCGTGCTGGCAGGCAAGGGCGTTGCGGGTCTGCAGGAGGCCGGGCTGATGTCGGTGACGCCGGTGGCCGGCCCGCGGATGGTTTGGCTGGGGCTGTTTCCGACGCTGGAAAGCTATGTTGCCCAGCTGATCGTCGTGATCGTGATCTTCGGGGGCATCGCCTACAACCGGATCGGGGCTCGCGGGATCGAGAGCCCGGCCTGATGGAGGGGCTTGAAGATTTTCGCGGGAGGCTGGCGTAATAACCGCGCGCTGTTCCGGATCAAGCCTTGGACTTGTCCGGAATGAGGTTCGCTCGACAAGCGGCTAGCCGAAGCGTCCCGTAATGTAATCCTCGGTACGCGTCTGGCGCGGTGCCCGGAACATCTGGTCGGTGGTGCCGAACTCGACCAGTTCGCCGAGATACATGAAGGCGGAGTAGTCGGAGGTGCGCGCCGCCTGCTGCATGTTGTGGGTGACGATGGCGATGGTGTAATCGGCCTTGAGCTGGTAGATCAGCTCTTCGATCTTGGCGGTGGAAATGGGGTCCAGCGCCGAGGTGGGTTCGTCGAGCAGCAGTACCTGCGGACGCACCGCGATCGAGCGCGCGATGCACAGGCGCTGCTGCTGGCCGCCGGACAGGCCCAGGCCGGAGTTGTGCAGCTTGTCCTTGACTTCGTCCCACAGCGCGGTGCGGCGCAGCGCGTCTTCGACGCGTTCGTTCATCTGCGCGCGGCCGAGCTTTTCGTAGAGCCGGATGCCGAAGGCGATGTTGTCGTAGATCGACATCGGGAACGGTGTGGGCTTCTGGAACACCATGCCGATGCGCGCGCGCAGCAGGTTGAGATCCTGTCCCGGGCCGATGATGTTGTCGCCGTCGAGCAGCACCTCGCCCTCCGCGCGCTGGCCGCCGTAGAGGTCGTACATGCGGTTGAGCACACGTAGCAGCGTGGACTTGCCGCAGCCCGACGGACCGATGAAGGCGGTGACGCAGCGCTCGTAGAGCGGAAGCGAAATATCCTTCAGCGCATGATGTGTACCGTAGTAGAAATTGAGGTTGCGAACGCTGACCTTTTCCTTCAGCGGCTCCGCGGTCTCGGTATTCGGCGCTTCGGGCATATAAGTCTCGCGGAGGTCTGCGGCGTTGCGGGTCGGAGATTCCATGGTCTTCATGAGCCCTGACTCTTGGACGATGACAGCACGCGCGCCACGATGTTGAGCGCGAGTACCGTGAGTGTAATCAGAAGCGCGCCGGCCCAGGCCAGACGCTGCCAGTCTTCATACGGCGACAGCGCGAACTGGAAAATCACGACGGGCAGGTTGGCCATCGGTTCGTTCATGTTCGTGCTCCAGAACTGATTGTTCAAGGAGGTGAACAGCAGCGGGGCGGTTTCGCCGCTGATGCGGCCGATGGCCAGCAGCACGCCGGTGAGCAGGCCGGCTCGTGCTGCGCGGTAGCAGATCTGGCGAATGACGACGTTGCGTGGCGCGCCCAGCGCAGAGGCGGCCTCGCGCAGGCTGTCCGGCACCAGTCGCAGCATGTCTTCGGTGGTGCGCACCACGATCGGCAAGACCAGGATCGATAACGCGGCGCAGCCGGCCCAGGCCGAGAAGTGGCCCATCGGTTCGACCATGACCACGTACACGAACAGGCCGACAACGATCGAGGGAGCCGACAACAGCACGTCGTTGATGAAGCGCACCACCGCGGCAAGACGGGTTCCGCGACCATATTCGGCCAGGTAGGTGCCGGCGAGAATACCGATCGGCGTGCCGACCACGGTAGCCACGATGGTCTGTACCAGGCTGCCGAAGATGGCGTTGATCAGGCCGCCGGCACTGCCGGGCGGCGGGGTGTTTTCGGTGAAGACCTGCAGCGACAGTCCGCCGGCGCCTTTCATCACCAGCACCACCAGAATCCAGCCAAGCGCAATCAGGCCGAGGCCGGCGGCGCCGCATGAAAAGCTCATCGCGATCAGGTGGCTGCGACGACGCCGACGGAACAGCGCCATCGACGGTCCAGCGGTTTGGGCATCCATCTCAGGCTCCACTGCGGCGTTCCATGCGCAGCAGCATCAGGCGCGCGGCGGCAAGGACGATGAAAGTGATCAGGAACAGAATCAGGCCGAGCGCGATCAGCGACGAGGTGTAGAGATCGCCCACCGCTTCGGTGAACTCATTGGCGATCGTCGCCGAGATCGTGGTGCCCGGTGCCAGCAGCGAACTGCTGATGCGATGCGCATTGCCGATGACGAAGGTCACCGCCATGGTTTCGCCGAGTGCGCGCCCCAGGCCGAGCATGATGCCGCCGACGACCCCGACGCGCGTGTAGGGCAGCACGATGTGGCGCACCACCTCCCAGGTGGTGCAGCCCAGTCCGTAGGCGGACTCCTTGAGCATCGGGGGCACGGTTTCGAACACGTCGCGCGTGATCGAGGTGATGAACGGCAGCACCATGATCGACAGGATCAGGCCGGCCGTCAGCATGCCGATCCCGTACGGGGGACCGGAAAACAGGGACGACATCAGCGGCACGTGCTCGAAGGTGCTGATCAGCGCCGGTTGTACGTAATGCTGCAGCAGCGGGGCCAGCACGAACAGACCCCAGATGCCGTAGATGATGCTGGGAATGCCCGCGAGCAGTTCGATGGCGATGCCGATCGGACGCTTCATGGATTTCGGGCACAGCTCGGTGATGAAAATGGCGATGCCGATACTGATAGGGACGCCGATCACCATCGCGATCAGGGACGAAATCACGGTGCCGTAAATCGGGGCAGCGGCGCCGAAATCTTCCTTGACCGGATTCCAGGATTCGGTGTGCAGGAATGAAAAGCCGAATTGGTCGAGTGCTGGGAGGGAACCGTGGATCAGCGTGATGATGACGCCGCTGAGCATGATCAGTACGCCGATGGCCGCCGTACGGGTAATCGCGTGCAGTACGGTATCTCGCATCCGGTTGCGCGAGAGCGCACTGTCGCTGATCGGATTGTCGATGGTGGCTTCGGCGTTCATTCGATCAGTTGCTTTGAAAAGGAAATTCGTCGGGGCCGTATGGCCCCGACGCAGTTCACAAGCTTGCGAGGCCGTATCAGTTCGTCCAGAGCGCCTTGCCGCTGCTGTCCTTGATGCTCTCGGCCCAGGTTTTCTTGACCATGTTTACGACAGCATCCGGCATCGGCACGTAATGGAGCTCATCGGCCATCTCGTCGCCCGAAGCATAGGCCCAATCGAAGAAGTCCAGAGCGGTCTTGAGCGCGGCCGGATCCTTCGGCTCCTTATACACCAGGATGAAGGTGGCCGCGGTCATCGGCCAGCTGTCGGCGCCCGGTTGATTGGCAAGGATCAGATAGTAGCCCGGAGCCCGGGCCCAGTCCGCATTGGCGGCGGCGGCCTGGAAGTTCTCGGCGTTCGGTTCGACGACCACGCCATCGGCGTTCTTCATCTTGGTGTACGCCATGTCGTTCTGCAGCGCGTAGGCGTATTCCACATAGCCGATCGCGCCATTGGTCTGGGTGACCATGTTGGCGACGCCTTCGTTGCCCTTGGCACCGATGCCGACCGGCCACTGAACGGCCGAATCCGCGCCGATCTCTTCTTCCCAGGCGGGATTGACCGCGGACAGGTAGTACGTGAAGTTGAAGGTGGTGCCCGAACCGTCGGAGCGGTGCACGATGGCGATCGCCGTGTCGGGCAGTTCCACGTCGGGATTCAGTGCCACGATCTCAGGGGCGTTCCACTTCCCCACTTTGCCGCTGAAAATATCGGCCAGTGTGGGGCCGTCCAGCGTCAGATCGCCTCCTTCGATACCGTCGATATGAACCACCGGCACCACACCGCCCATCACCATCGGAAACTGGATCAGTCCGGCTTCGTCGAGTTCTTCGGGTTTGAGCGGCTTGTCGGACGCGCCGAAGGTGACGGTATTGGCCTTGATCTGCTTGATGCCGCCCCCGGAACCGATTGACTGATAGTTCAGGCCGATGTCGGTCTTGGTCTTGTAGGCGTCGGCCCACTTGGCGTAGATCGGGTAGGGGAAGGTTGCGCCCGCACCGGAAATCGCGGATCTGCTGGACGGCGCGCTCGCCATCTCGCCCGGCGAGACGTCGGGGTTCGAATCGGAGCAGGCGACCATGCCGCCTGCGATGACCAGGCTGAGCCAGACCACGGATTTTCGCATGAAAGTCACCACATTCTCCTGAGGATGACGGGAAAGTCGGCGCAGCCTAGCCTCCGCACATGACAATTTCGTTGCGGTCGTGTTGCGGACTATGACAGTACGGCCTGTCAAGCGCTTCAACGCTACATTCATACATTTCCTTGTCCGTGGTGGGCCTGTGCCTGATCAACCGTTCGTCGGCATGGGGATGAATTGACGTGATTGTCATCAAATTGAAATCTAATTGTCACAGAAGTGCCACTTGCGCTTCTCACACTGCGCGCCATCGCTGACCGGTTTCCTTACCCCGACACGAGAACCATGGCCGTGACGCGCCGCTTCCCACTAAAAAAATTGGAGGTTTCGGTGAAGAAGCACTTCGGATATGCAGCCACGATGGCGGTGGTCATGGCTGTTGCGGCGCCGGTCGCCCGTGCCGACACCGCGAGCAGCGGCGGCGGCTTGAAGATCAGTTCCTCCGACGGTGAGTTCGAGGGTACCCTCGGCGGCCGCCTGCACTATGACTACGCGTCGTTCAGCGACGATCAGATCGAAGACGCCTCGACCGATGGCTTCTATCTGCGGCGTGCCTATCTGTCGCTGGCCGGCAAGCTCTACGGCTTCGAATACAAGCTCGAAACCGATCTTTCGTCGGACGACCCGGCCGGTAAGGACATGTGGATTGGCCATGAGCTGTTCGGCGGTTTCGTCAAGCTGGGTCACATGCAGCCGGCCTACGGTATGGAGGAGCGCACCAGCTCCAATGATGTGCTGTTCGCCGAGCGTCCGTTCATTTCCAACAACACCCTGTTCAGCGGCCGCGAATACCAGAACGGAATTTCCTACGAATACGCCGGCGCCGGCTTCACCGCGATGGTGGTGTACTACAACGTCAATACCGACGCCGCCAAGAACGCCTCCAGCGCGGCCGACGGCAACGGGGAATCGGTGCGTCTGAGCTATGCGCCGATCTCGGGCGATCGCAGCACGCTGCACGTCGGGCTGTCGTACGACATCGCCGACTACGACGACATCGAGGTCAATCCCTCGCCGACCGCTTCGGCACGCTATGTCGGCCGTAACGGGCCGCGGCTCGCGCTGGTCGGCGAAGGCTATGACAAGCAGCAGACCAGCACGTTGGAACTCGCCGGCAGCTACGGTTCGTTCTTTGTGCAGGGCGAGTACAGTCTCGCCAGCTATGAGACCGACGGCGCCGCGGATCAGGACCTGACCGCCTACTACGTGCAGGCCAGCTGGTTCGCAACCGGGGAAACCAAGCCGTACAAGCGTGACAAGGGCGTGTTCTCGAATCCGAAGGCGTTCGGCGCGCTGGAATTCAAGCTGCGCTACGACTTCATCAAGAACGATGACGCGGTCGGAGAACCCGAGGCGACCACGGTCTCGGCGGGTGTGAACTACTACTTCAATCCGAAGGTCCGCTTCATGCTCGACTACAACATCGGCAGCGCGGAGGCGGGCGCAGATGTCGACGACGACCCCAGTTCTGTCGTTGCGCGTGCGCAGCTCGTTTTCTGAGTTCTCGCCTTACGGTTTTGCGCGGTCCGGTTGCCACGCCGGGCCGCGCCTTTTCGCGTTTCCGGACCGTGTTGTCGCGGTTCGACACCCCGCAGGTTGAACAGAGGGCAGGCAATGGACAAGTCCGACTACAGGCAGCATATCTCCAGCCAGTTCAACGCCGAACTGGAAGACGTCCGCTCGCGCGTGCTGGAAATGGGCGGGCGTGTCGAAACGCAGATTCTCGACGCCACACGGGCGCTGGTGTCGCTGGACGGCATACTCGCATCGCAGGTGGAGGCCGCCGATCAGGAGATCAACCGTATCGAGCTGCGGATCGACGAGGATTGCAGCCAGATTCTGGTGCGTCGTCAGCCGACCGCCGGAGACCTGCGTCTGGTCTACGCCGTGATCAAGACCATCACCGATCTGGAGCGGATCGGCGACGAGGCCGCCAAGATCGCGCGCATGGCGATCAGCCTGGCGGCCAAGGAGCGGACCCGCGAGCACATGCTGCAGGTCCAGCACCTGTCCAATCAGGTTCGCACCATGGTTCACGATGCGCTCGACGCCTTCGCGCGCATGGACGCCGAGGCGGCGGTGGCGGTCGCGCGGCAGGACATCGTGGTGGATCGCGAGTACGAGTCGCTGATGCGTCAGCTGATGACCTACATGATGGAAGACGTGCGGACCGTCGGCCCGGTCATCGACATCATCTTCTGCATTCGCGCGATGGAGCGCATCGGCGACCACGCCAAGAACATCGCCGAATACGTGGTTTATCTGGTCAAGGGCAAGGACGTGCGCCACATTGGCATCGACGCCATGGAACGTCAGGTGTTGGCTCGCCCGCCGGACCCGGCGGAGTAGGGCTCAGGCGTCGCGCCAGTGCGCGGCGCCGAGGAAGATCAAGCGAATCTGCTGAACGAAATTGTCGATCAGCTCGGATTCGCGCCGTGCCTGCTCGGGCGGCAGGTCCAGAAAATCCACGGCCGCCGTGAGCATCGTCGTCACCACCAGGCTGCAGATCAAGCGCAGGCTGTCGCTGGACAGATCGGCGAACAGCCCGAGCCCGCGCAGGTCCTGCGCGATTTCGTGCGTGAAATGGTCGATCTCGCTGCGAATCGCGGCGCGAATCGCGAGCGAGCCGCCGCTGCGTTCCCCGGCGATGAACAGGAATTGCAGGCGGTGCCCGTCCACATAGTCGCGATAGGTCTCCACCGAGCGGCGAATCATGTCCTTGGCCGGCAGGTCCGCGCGGCGCGCTTCGCGCAACAGCCGCCGCAGGGTCAGACCGCCCTCTTCGACCAGCGCCAGCCCGAGTTCGTCCAGGTCCGTGAAGTGCCGGTAGAACGAAGTCGGCACCACGCCGGCCTCGCGCGTGATCTCGCGCAGCCCGAGGCTGGTAAAGCTGCGTCCCTGCGCCATCAGTCTCAAGGCTGCGTCCAGCAGGGCGGCACGCGTGCGCTGTTTGCGCTCGACACGGCTTCCGCTATCTCCGTGCCGTGTTCTGCGCATGAATGTACTCGCCATGAATTTGAAAGAGATGGAATTATAAGTTCATGAATATATTGAAGTCCATAAGTTAATCCAGGAGAATTTCGCTATGGCGTCTTGACGACCTGAAAAATTTCAGTGAACGTATGTGCACTGAAATGACGGGACCACCCATGCGTCCGCTGCTTCCGGAGATGCTTCCGGCCGAAATCAAGAGAACCCTGCGCAGCCCCTGGCTGCACCCGCTGAACGATCTGCAGGCGGTCGACGAATTGCTCGAACGCGTCAATCCGATGTGGGCGCTGGGACGGATTCGCGCACGGGTGATCGAGGTGCGCAGCGAAACGCCGGATACCAAGACCTTCGTCCTCAAGCCGAATGCCCGCTGGGCCGGGCATGTCGCCGGCCAGCATTGCCTGATCGAGATGGAGACCGAGGGGGTCCGTCAGCGCCGCGCCTTCAGCCTGTCCAGCGCCGACTCCAGGCATTGCAGCTTCACGGTGCGTCGTCAGCCCGGCGACGGCGTCACCGCCCGCATGCATGCGCGGATTCGTGTCGGCAGCGTGCTGACGCTGTCCAGTGCCCGGGGCGGCTTCGTGCTACCGGCGCAACGACCCGAACGCCTGCTGATGCTCGGCATCGGCAGCGGCGTGACGCCGCTGATGGCGATGCTGGAACAACTGCACGCCGAAGGCTATTCCGGAGATATCGTCTTCGTGCACGGCTCGCGGACGGCCGGCGATGCGATCTTCGCGGCGCGCCTGAGCGCACTGGCGGCGCACTGGCCGGCGCTGAAGTGCCTGAGCCACTTCAGCGCGACGCACGGCCATGCCACGTTTGAGTCGATTGCGGCACGGGTGCCCGACTACGCGCAGCGCCACACCCTGATGTGCGGGCCGGGCGGTTTCATGCAGTGCCTGATCGAGGGCTACGCCGAACGGGGTCTGAGCGCGCAATTGCAGTACGAGCGTTTTGGCTTGCCGCCGCGGCGCGCGACAGCGCCGGGAGAGGCGCTGCAAGTTCGTTGCGGCCCGTCCGAGCGGCTGTTCGAGGCCGGGCCTCAGCAGAGTCTGCTCGAAGCCGCCGAGGCCGGCGGGCTGTCGCCCAAGCATGGCTGTCGCATCGGAATCTGCCGCAGCTGCCAGTGCCGCAAGAAGAGCGGCAGCGTCGAAAACCTGCTCAGCGGCGCACGATCCGACGCGCCGGACGAATTGATCCAACTTTGCATCAGCGCGGCCCGCTCCGATCTGGAACTGGACCTCTGAGGCCGCGCAGGAGAAACCGATGACCCCGAAAAGCCGCCCGAAATATCCTGTACTCACACAACGGCAGACCGCCGAACTGCAAGCCGAACTCGACGCGATCCGCGATGAAGTCATGACCGGTCTCGGCGAGGCCGATGCCGAGCACATCCGCCGCATGGTGCGCATTGCACGCCTCAGCGCGATCACCGGCCGCGGCCTGCTGATGTTCGGCTTCACCCCGATCTCCTGGACCCTGGGCGTGGCTGCGCTGTCCACCGCCAAGATCCTGGAAAACATGGAGATCGGCCACAACGTCATGCACGGCCAGTACGACTGGATGAACGACCCGGCCTTCGATTCCCAGACCTATGATTGGGACAACGTCTGCGCTGGCGAGGACTGGCGCCATTCGCACAATGTGATGCACCACAATTACACCAACATCGTCGGCAAGGACGTGGACGTGGGCTACGGCATCCTGCGTGTCACCGATGCGCAGCGCTGGCACCCGAAGTATCTGCTCAACCCGGTCAACAACCTGGCCCTGGCGCTGCTGTTCCAGTGGGGCGTGGGCATTCACGAGATGCAGATGGGCACCAATCTCCGCACGCGGAAAGGTCGCCATTCCATACGCGCAAACAGCGGCCCGTTCCTGAAGAAGATGCGCAAGCAACTGGTCAAGGACTACGTGCTGTTCCCGGCGCTGGCGCTGTGGAACGCGCCACGCGTGCTGCTGGGCAACCTCGCCGCCAACGGCATCCGCAACGTCTGGTCCTACGCGATCATTTTTTGCGGCCACTTTCCGGACGGTACACGGATGTACACCGAAGCCGAGACCGAGAATGAAACGCGCGGCGATTGGTACCTGCGCCAGATGCAGGGTTCGGCCAACATCGAGGGCGGGCGCCTGATGCACATCATGAGCGGCCACCTCAGCCACCAGATCGAGCACCACCTGTTTCCGGACATGCCGGCGCCGCGTTACGCCCAGATTTCGCCGAAGGTGCGGGCGGTCTGCGAGAAGTACGGCCTGCCGTACAACAGCGGCTCCTTCGCGCGGCAGTACGGCAGCGTGTTGCGCACGATCTTCAAGCGCGCCCTGCCGGAGTCCGGACGTACGTCGAAGGCGGTTGCGGCCCGAGTTTAGGTGCGTCTAGGGTAGTAAAGGCGTTTCTCCCTCTCCCTCTGGAAGAGGACCGGGGTGAGGGCGAACGCCGCATGTCGCCTCGGCACACAGATGGGCGCGCGCCCTCATCCCCAAGCCTTCTCCCAAGGGGAGAAGGGAGCCAATACGTTCGCAATACCTTCTTCCGGGCCGTCAACAGCCCCTGGGAAATCCGATGAAAAGACTCGAACGCCTGGAATGGCTCAAGGACACGATCCAGGATGCCATCGACCGTGGTGCGACTTCGGTTGAGCAAGTCCACCAGTACATCGCCGAGCTGCCGTTCGAGGCCCTGGAGAAATCCGGCCTGATGGAGCATGACCGATTTGCGCTGCGTGACCGTCAGCGCCGTACCATCGGCATGGTCTACAACGCGATCCGCACGATCAATGCCCAGGTCGGCGCGCTGATCTCGGATCAGTTCGAGAACCTCGACGAAGCGAAAACGGCCGCGCAACGCATGTCGCGCGACCGTTCCGATACTGCCGAGTAAGCCGTCTCAGGCGGCGCGGTCGAACACCATCGCTTCGTCCCGGTAGTCCACCTTGACCGTGTCTCCGCTGACGAACTGCCCGTCCAGAATCGCGCGCGCCAGCGGGTTCTCAACCAAGGTCTGCGTCGCCCGCTTGAGCGGTCGCGCGCCGTAGACCGGATCGAAGCCGGCGGCGGCGATGTGGTCGAGTGCAGCATCGGCGAACTGCAGGCCGATGCCGCGTTCTCCCAGCCGCTTCTTCAGGCCTTCGGTCTGGATCGCGGCAATCGAACGGATCTGCGCGCTGCCCAGCGCATGGAACACCACCGATTCATCGATGCGGTTGATGAACTCGGGCCGGAAGTGCTGGCGTACCACCGTCATCACCGCCGCCTTCATGTCCTCGTAGTTGGTGTCGCTGCCCAGGTCCTGAATCAGGTTGGAGCCGAGGTTCGAGGTCATCACGATCACGGTGTTGCGGAAATCCACGGTGCGGCCCTGGCCGTCGGTGAGGCGGCCGTCGTCCAGCACCTGCAAGAGGATGTTGAATACCTCCGGGTGCGCCTTTTCGACCTCGTCGAGCAGGATCACCGCATACGGCCGGCGGCGCACGGCCTCGGTGAGATAGCCGCCTTCCTCGTAGCCGACGTAGCCCGGAGGCGCGCCGATCAGGCGCGCCACGCTGTGCCGTTCCATGAACTCGGACATGTCGATGCGCACCATCGCGTCCTCGCTGTCGAACAGGAAGTTCGCCAGCGTCTTGCACAGCTCGGTCTTGCCGACGCCGGTGGGGCCGAGGAACAGGAACGAGCCGATCGGCCGGTTCGGGTCCGACAGGCCGGCACGCGAGCGGCGGATGGCATCGGATACGGCGCTGATCGCCTCATTCTGGCCGACCACGCGGGCGTGCAGGACCTCTTCCATGCGCAGCAGTTTTTCGCGCTCGCCTTCGAGCAGCTTGGACACGGGTACCCCGGTCCAGCGCGACACGACCTCGGCGATTTCGTCGTCGCCGACCTTGTTGCGCAGCAGTTCGAAGTGCTGGGTATCGCTGTCGGCAGTCTGTTGCAGACGCCGTTCCAATTCCGGGATGCGGCCGTATTGCAGCTCGGAGGCGCGCGCCAGATCGCCGGCGCGGCGGGCCGCCTCGGCTTCCTGGCGGGCGCGCTCCAATTCTTCCTTGACGCCGGCAGAACCCTGCACCTGCGCCTTTTCGGCCTTCCACTTCTCGTCGAGGTCTGAGTGCTCGCGTTCGAGCCGGGCGATGTCCTCGTCGAGCTGCGCCAGAGCGCGCTTCGCCGATTCGTCCTCACCCTTCTTCAGCGCCTCGCGTTCGATCTTGAGCTGGATCAGGCGGCGGTCGAGCTTGTCGATGACTTCCGGCTTGGAGTCGATCTCGATCCGAATGCGCGAAGCGGCTTCGTCGACCAGATCGATCGCCTTGTCCGGCAACTGGCGGTTGCTGATGTAGCGGTCCGACAGCCGCGCAGCCGCGATGATCGCGGCGTCCGTGATTTCCACGCGATGGTGGACCTCATAGCGTTCCTTGAGGCCGCGCAGGATGGCGATGGTGTCCTCCACGCTGGGCTCGCCGACGTAGACCTGCTGGAAGCGGCGTTCCAGCGCCGCGTCCTTTTCCACGTACTTGCGGTATTCGTCCAGGGTGGTGGCGCCCACGCAATGCAGCTCGCCGCGCGCCAGCGCCGGCTTGAGCATGTTGCCGGCATCCATCGAGCCTTCGCCCTTGCCGGCGCCGACCATGGTGTGCAGCTCGTCGATGAACAGGATGACCTGGCCTTCCTGCTTGGCGAGATCCTTGAGCACGCCCTTGAGGCGTTCCTCGAACTCGCCGCGGAACTTGGCGCCGGCGATCAGCGCCGCCATGTCCAGCGACAGCACGCGCTTGTCCTTGAGTCCTTCCGGAACCTCGCCATTGACGATGCGCTGCGCCAGGCCCTCGACGATCGCGGTCTTGCCCACGCCGGGTTCGCCGATCAGCACCGGATTGTTCTTGGTGCGGCGCGACAGCACCTGGATCACGCGGCGGATTTCGTCGTCGCGGCCGATCACCGGGTCGAGCTTGCCGCTGCTGGCGCGCTGCGTGAGGTCGATGGTGTACTTTTCCAGAGACTGCCGCTGCTCCTCGGCATTCTGCGAATCGACCTGGGCGCCGCCACGCACCTGATCGATGGTCTGCTCGATCAGCGGTTTGCGGCCGCCGGTTGCGCGCAGGACTTCGCCCAGCGTGCCCTTGTCGTCCACCGCTGCGAGCACAAACAGTTCGCTGGAGATGAACTGGTCCTTGCGCTGCTGGGCCAGTTTGTCGGTGAGGTTCAGAACACGATTCAGCTCCGGCGAGACCGAGATTTCTCCGGTGGCATTCCCCAGCCGCGGCAGCCTCTCCAGCGCCTGCGACAGCCGGTTGCGCAACTGGTCGGTGTTGACGCCGGCCTGCATCAGCAGCGGCTGCATGCCGCCGCCGTCCTGATCGAGCAGGGCCTGCATCACGTGCAGCGGCTCGATTGCCGGGTGATCGCGGCCCAGCGCAAGGGACTGCGCATCGGCCAGCGCCTGTTGGAAACGGGTTGTCAGTTTGTCCATGCGCATGGCGCGCACACTCCTGAAAGTTGACTCTGGTGTCAGATATGTGTGGGCGCCGCGCTCGCATTCAAGCGCGGCGAACCGACATCACAGATTCAGGGGCGCCCGGTCGGTCCAACGGTCCAACGGTCCAAAGGAGTGTACCGCGCAGCTCAGGGCCTCAGCGGCGCTTGCGCGGCTTGTCGTCAAGATCGCCGAAGTCCTCGAACTCATCCTCGATCAGCTTGCGCAGTGCGCGTTCCTCGCGGTAGCGCTCAACGTCGCGCCAGTCCCGCGACGCGCCGCTGGCCGCGGGCGTTTCGTCTTCGGGTTCGACTTCCGCGGCATCGTCCTCCCAGCCTTCGGCGGCGGTGTCGTCGTCTTCGAACTCGGTGTAGTTTGATTGGGTGGATGGCGACTGCTTCTTACCCGCCATGTACGTGACCTCGCTGCAGTAACTCGTGACAAGGAAGACTGCCTTTTGCCTTTGGACTGCTTTTGCGCGCCTATTTAGCAGGCTTTTCGTCGCTGTGGAAGAGGCTGGGCGAGGGTTTTCATCGATGTCGATGATGAATCCGCGAAGGATGACATTTTCATGTACCAACGAAGCCTGAATTTCGAAACTTCCGCACGCGGCTGGCGCGACATCGGTGGTGCCGTGAACGAACTGATCGGCGACAGCGGAATGAGGTACGGGCTGTGCCATGTTTTTCTTCGGCACACCAGCGCCACGCTGCTGATGACCGAGAATGCCGACCCGGATGTGCGGCGTGACCTTGAACGCTGGATGGTTCGCGCGGTACCGGACGGCGATCCGCTGTTTGCCCACGATGCCGAAGGTGACGACGACATGCCGGCGCATGTGCGCAATGCACTGGTGGGCTGCGAGCGTACGATTCCGTTCGCCGATGGCCGCCTGCTGCTCGGAACCTGGCAGGGGCTCTATCTCTGGGAGGCGCGCAGCACGGCGCATCATCGCCGCGTGGTGGTGACGCTCAGCGGCGAATAGCGCCCGCGCTATACTCGGACCATGACCGGACTCGTTCGAGCCATCGCGTTGATCGCCTGTGTACTGGCGCCGGGCGTCCATGCTCAGGCGCAGCCGCCCGCGCATGCCGCGCTGATCGAGATCGACGGTCCGGTCGGCCCGGCCACCAGCGGCTATTTCGACAAAGCCAGTGCACAGGCCATCGAAGACGGTGCCAGCCTGATCCTGCTGCGCATCGACACACCGGGCGGGCTCGACGGTGCGATGCGCGACATCATCAAGAACATTCTGGCCTCGCCGGTGCCGGTGGTCAGCTATGTCGCCCCCGGCGGTGCACGTGCCGCCAGCGCCGGCACCTATATCCTCTACGCCAGCCACGTCGCCGCGATGGCGCCGGCGACCAACCTCGGCGCGGCCACGCCGGTGCCGGCGATGGGCGGCGGTTTTGGAGACGAGGGCGAGCAACCGGCCGGCGCGCCCGCAAAACCGGGTGAGGAATCGCCGCAAACCGACGAACCTGCCGATGCGGACGCGGCGCCGGCCAAACCGAAGTCGGCGATGGAAAAGAAAGTCGTCAACGACGCCGTGGCCTATATCCGCAGCCTGGCCGAGCAGCGCGGGCGCAATGCGGATTGGGCGGAAGAAGCGGTACGCGAAGGCGTGAGCCTGTCGTCCAGCGCGGCGCTGGAGCGCGGCGTGGTCGACCTGATCGCCGACAACATCGACGATCTGCTGGCGAAGATCGACGGCCGCGAAATCGAAACCGCGAGCGGACCGGTTCAGATTCACAGTCGCGAGCTGATCGTGCGCACGTATGCGCCGGACTGGCGTTTCGAATTTCTGGGCGTGCTGACCAATCCCACCGTGGCCTACATCCTGATGATGATCGGCATCTACGGGCTGCTGCTGGAGGGCTACCATCCAGGCGCCATCGTGCCCGGTGTGCTCGGCGCGATCAGCCTGTTGCTGGCCTTGTTCGCCTTTCAGATCCTGCCGGTAAGCTATGCCGGCCTCGGGCTGTTGCTGCTCGGCGTGGTGCTGATGGTGGCCGAGGCGCTGGCGCCGAGTTTCGGCGTGCTCGGTTTCGGCGGTATCGCTGCCTTCGTGATCGGATCGGTGTTTCTCATGGATACGGACGTGCCCGGCTACCAGGTCAATCTCGGCGTGATCATCGCGCTGGCGCTGGCCGCCGCTGGCGTTCTGGTCCTGACCCTGTACCTGCTGTGGCGCGCTCGACGATCCCCAGTGCAGACCGGTGATCCGCTGTTGATCGGTCATACCGTCGAAGTGTTGCAGTTCGACAATGGGCGCGGTTGGGGCCGGGTCAACGGCGAGCGTTGGCAACTGAATTCGGATCGCGGGCTCGTCTGCGGCGCGCAGGCGCGTATTGTGTCCGTGCATGGCCTGACGCTGACGGTCGAACCGCTCGAAACGTCCAGCCCCGGCTGACACCGTCGATCAACGAGGAGCAAGCATGTTTCCAAGCGTCATAACCCTAGTCATCCTGATCGTCGCGATCCTGTTCTCCGCGTTCAAGATCCTCAACGAATACGAACGCGGTGTGGTGCTCACGCTGGGCCGCTACACCGGCACCAAGGGACCGGGCCTGATCATCATCATTCCGCTGGTGCAGAAGATGGTGAAGGTGGATCTGCGCACCATCGTCATGGACGTGCCCAGCCAGGACGTGATTTCGCGCGACAACGTCTCGGTCAAGGTCAATGCGGTGGTCTATTTCCGCGTGGTCGACTCCGCCAACGCCGTACTGCAGGTCGAGCAATTCTACGACGCCACCAGCCAGGTCGCTCAGACCACGCTGCGTTCGGTGCTGGGCCAGCACGATCTCGACGACATGCTGACCGAGCGCGACAAGCTCAACCAGGACATTCAGGCGATTCTCGATCAGGCGACCGATGCCTGGGGCGTCAAGGTCACCAACGTCGAGATCAAGCACGTGGACATTGATGAATCGATGATCCGCGCGATCGCGCGCCAGGCCGAAGCCGAGCGTTCGCGCCGTGCCAAGGTGATTCATGCCGAGGGTGAAATGCAGGCGGCCGAGAAGCTGCGCGAAGCCGCCGCGTTGCTGTCGCAGGAACCCCAGGCGCTGCAGCTGCGCTACATGCAGACCCTGATCGACATCGCTGGCGAGAAGAACAGCACCATCGTATTCCCCTTGCCGATGGACTTGATCACGCCGTTCCTCGATACCGTCAAGCGCGTGGCCGACAAGGGCAACGATCAGCCGAAATAGCCACTGAGCAAGGCTTGCTGGCGAGCGCGCACCCAGTCCGCGCGCGTGTCCACGTCCCAACTGATTCGGGTCTGCACGAGGCTCAGCCCGCCCTGGCGCAGGCGCTGCGCGGTCTGGCGGCCCTCGCGTCCGGAACTCCAGGCGATGCCGTGCAGGCTGGGCAGAGTCCGGCGCGCGCCCAGCAGCACATAGCCGCCGTCCTCGGCTGGCTGCATCACGGTGTCGGTGTGCTCCAGGGCTTCGAACGCGGTGGTGAGATCGCCGCAGCGCAGGTCCGCGCAATCGGTGCCGATCACGACGGCGCGCCGGTACCCCTGAACCAGCGCCTGGTTCAGCGCCGCGCACAGACGGCGCCCCAGATCGCCCTGGGCCTGTCGGCCGAGCCTGATCGGAAACTGTCGGCGGCAGCGCAAAAAGAACCCGTGTGCGGGCGAAGGCGTGCAAGCGAGCACGACCTGGGTTTGAGATACCGCAGTGGCGCAGCGCAGGCTGTGCAATACCAACTGACGATGAACGGACGTGGCTCGCAGGTCGCCGATGTGGCGCGCGAGCCGCGTCTTGCAACGGCCCGGCTGCGGTGCCTTGCTGAGTACGACGATGCAGTTGCGCGCTTGCGGTGCCGCTGTCATCGGCGGCGTCGGCGCCATGCCGTAGCAGCCAGCAGCGGCAGCAGGCTTGCCAAACCGAGGCTGCCGCCATCGTCGCTGTCGGGTTCGATGGCTTCATCCACGCCCGATGTCGCGATCAGATCGGTCGAGATTCGATAGTCCAGCGGCACATCGGTCTGCGCGAAGTTGACCACCACGATGTGGTACGTGCCGACCTGCGGGTTGTCGATCACCACTTTTTCGTTGCCGTCGGCCTCACCGCTGATATAGGTGTCCGGATCGTCGCAATCAGCGGTGCTGCTGCTGGTGCAGAAGAAGCCGGGGTCCTCTTCGGGATTGATGCCCAGGGAAATCAGGTACTGCGGCGGAGCCTCGTACTTCACCAGCAGATCGATGTCCTGCTCTGTGGCGGTACTGATCACCAGCGAGACGGTGCCGCTGGGCACGTCGGTGACATCCACATGCCAAGCATGAAAGTCATCGTAGAGATCGGCGTCTCGTCCGGCGAACGCGGTCTGTATCGTTTCGGATAGGGGCAGTGCGCTGATTTCATTGATAAAGCCGCGTTGAACCGAATAAAGGCCCGCATTCGCCTGTAGCGAGAACTGTCCGCTGACATAACGGTGGCCGGAGACGCCGCTGGGCACGATGACATCGAAACTCACGGTTGCGGTTTCGTTCTGCGCCAGTGTGCCGATGGACTGTGTGCGGCCGAGCACCGTCAGATCGTCGGTGTCGAAGCGCGCCGTGACCGCGACTGCGGTCTGCCAGAGGTTTTCCAGCGTGACATCGATGCGCGCGGTCTCTCCGGGATCAAGCGCGCCGTTGCCCGCACTGTCGATGACCACGGAACGGACCACCAACACCGGTTGCGCGTTGACGTCCAGCGCGGCGGCCGCGTCGATGCGGCCGGCCGAGGTCCGCAGACCGGCGCCGTCACCGGCTTCGCCACTGGCGATCAGGCGCGCCTTGATTTCCGGGTAGCTCGCGGCCGGATATTCGGACTTGATCAGCGTCGCGATGCCGGCCGCATACGGCGAGGAAAACGAAGTGCCGGAAACGCCGCAGTTCCCGCCTGCGTTGCCGCAATTGGCGCCGTCGGCGTAGTCTCCGCCGGGCTGCGTGGTCACGATTTGCAGGCCTGGTGCGGCCACGTCGACGGTGGTGGGGCCGTACTCGCTGAAGCTGGCGATCCCGTCCTGACGGTTGGTCGCCGCCACGGTCAGGATATTGGGCTCGTCGTAGTTCGCCGGAAAATTGATCACGGATCGATCAATGTTAGCGTCGGTATTGCCGGCGGACGTGACAAACAACACCCCGGCGTCGCCGAGTTGCTTCAACAGATTGCGTTCGGCACTGGTCGCGGTCGGGCCGCCATAGCTGGCATTGACGATCTGCGCACCGTGATCCAGGGCGTACTGCATCGCCGTCAGGATCGCCGCGCTGTCGAGTTGCGTTGCCGTTACACCGTCTTCGGTGACCCGCTTTCCCACCTTCAACGGCATCAGGCTCACCGACCAGACCGCACCCGCGACGCCGATGCCATTGTTGCCGATCGCGCCGAGACTGCCGCTGACGTAAGTGCCGTGAAACTGGTCGTCGGCGTCATCGTCCGGGCGCGGATTGCTGTCGTTATTGGCGGCATCGCGGCCGGCGATGAAATTGGCCGCGAGGTCGGGGTGATCGAGGTCGAAGGCGTCGTCGATGATCGCCACGATCACCGAAGGGTCTCCGGTACGGCGGAAACTGCCGTCGCCATCCAGGTCCCAGGCCGCCAGCATGTTGAGGTCGCCATCGACCGTTCCGGGTGGTCCGCCAGAGACGAAATTACCCTGGCCGGTATTGAGGAAGCCCCATTGGCGATCGAACAGCGGATCGTTCGGATTGATGCGGATATAGCGCAGGGCATTGGGTTCCGCAGACACGATGGCGGGATCGTCACGCAGCGTGCGGATCGCCTGGTCGGCGGTCATGAATGTCGGCACGGTGACGACGGCTGCCCGACCGTTCATCAGGCTGCGCGTGGCGCTGAGTCCGAGCCGCTTCAAGGGCGCGGTGGACTGCGCTGGGTCGCGGAACTGAAGGATCAGCTCGCCGGTGCGGCTGCTGGCCAGCGGATGTGCCGGCCTCGCGGCAGATGCGGTGCCGCAGATCGCCAACAGCACAACGCTAAGGCAGCAGAAAGATGTGCGCATCGGAAGGTCCTGTTTCAAAGCCTGATCGTATGCCAGGAACAGCTTGCGTGCGTATGACGCTACAGCTGGAGTTTGACAACGGACGTCGCTACACTACGCGCCCTCGTGTGGGGCGGTAGCTCAGCTGGGAGAGCGTCGCGTTCGCAATGCGAAGGTCGGGAGTTCGATCCTCCTCCGCTCCACCAAGAAATCAAGGGCTTGCAGAGATGCAGGCCCTTTTGTTTGGGTCGGGATAACATCGGGCTAACATTTGGCGGTAGACGCCCGAGACCCGAGGCGGCGCGAGTCAGACGTCGCAGCGGGGGGGGCATTCGAGCGCTTCCGCGCTCAGGCGATATCGGCGGCGTGTCAGCCCGGACGCCGTCCCGGTGCCCGGTTAGGATTAAGATCCTTGATCCACTCCCGGAGCGTCTTCTCGGTGGGCGGCTTGCTTTCGCAGGCGATCCGCTGCATCCAGTCGCTTCGGTACAGATCGGGAACGGTCGCGGTCGGGTCTCTCTCTCCCACAGGATCTGGGCGACCACCCGGCAGCGCTGCTTGCGGCTGTCTCTGGCCTGGCGGGCGCGCGATTGCTGCTCTTCAGGCTGAGGGATCAGTCCCTGCGACTGCTCGAAGACCGCCAGGGCGTCGGTCGACACGAAGGCCGAGTTGCAGAATGCCGCGCTTGCGATCTCCATCAGGTCCTGGCCGACCGTCCTCGTGCTCGCGGCCTCGAACTCGATCAGCCAGTTCGCGGGAGACGCGCGCTCCCGCTCGCACAGTTCGCGGAGCGAATCGGGCATGTCATGTCCGCCGACGACGAATTCGTAAACGCGCTCGACGTGCGTCAGGGGCCAGGTCAACAACCCATTGAGACGCAGGGTGCCGCCGGCCAGGAGGCTGGTGTGCGCGGGTCCGACCGCCGTGAGGGGATGGTGGGCGTGCGCCGGGGCGCCCTGGACGAGGCGGGCCGGCCCCATCAGCAGGAAGGACTGGGGCAGGCGCCGGGTGAGTACGAGCTGCTGGACATCCTGATGGTCCATTCCCCATCGGTCGGCCAGCTGCTCAAATGTCCAGAAGTCCCTGGTCAGGTTCGGCATTCGATGCCTCCCTGCGCCGGTCAAGCGCCACGTGCCACTGGACTGCGCCACGCAAAACCATTGCCAGTGGCGCCGCCGCCGGTCCGGTCGTCCGGATGGACTTTTCGGTCAGGCCTACGCCAGATTCGAGAGCAGAATCGCGATGGCGCCGACGAGCATCTCGTCCTGGACCCCGACGATGGCGAAGCGAATCACCCGCCATCGGCTGGTGGCACCATCGGCCGACACGAAGGTCTCGATCGATTCCACCGGTTCGGTACCTTTCATCGCCGCGGCTTCCGCCTTGTGCGCCTGCAGGGCAGTATGGGTCGGCAGGACCTCGAAGTCCGTCCGCCAAAGCAACTCGTCCGCCGGACGGCCCAGCAGTCCGCAGAGCCGTTCGCTGACGTAGCAGTACTCGCCGGCGGCGTTCTTGATCCAGGCGATGAGCGGGGAGCGGTCGACCAGACCGTTGAGCCGTCGCCAAAGGTTCTCGAAATGATCCGCCGCCGCGCGGAGCTTCTGGTTTTCCGCGCGCAGGCGCTCCAAATCATCCGTCGGAATGACTGGGGAATGCGTCATGGCTCGCCCGCCTGTTCTGCTGACCGTCCATTTCGATCCGCAATCTAAATGCCCGTTTCCTTATGGGCAACTCCGCCCGTCGCTAATCCGCCCGTGGTTGCATGGGTCTGTGCGCCCTAACGTCCGGGGATGCCTCAGAAAATCACCAGGTCCAGGGCGGAGAAGTCCGCGACGAAGCGACGCAAGGACAAGCCGCCGGAACTCAGGCTGATCGGCCAGCGTTTGCGGGAGGTACGGTTTGCCCAGGGCTTCTCGTCACAGGATGCATTCGCCTACAGCTGTGGCATCGACCGCGCCTATTACAGCGCATTGGAGCGTGGCGAGCGCGACGTCGGGATTCTGAAGCTCATCCAGATCGCAAGGGGGCTGGGTGTTGAAGTCGGTGCGCTGATTCCCTCCATCGAGGCACTTTCTGCCCCAGATGCGGGCGCTGATAAACCCGAGGCTGGCAAGTCAGCGATTCGCTGAGCGGCGGGCTTGGTTTGGTCGAGCGTCAGATGTATTTCTTGAAGTGCCCCACGGCCAGCCGAAGGGCGATGGCCGCCACCACGGCGAAGCCGGCAATCGCGATGCGGCCATCCATCGCTACGGGCGGAACCAGATAGGCGAAACACAGGGCCAGCGCTGCCACAGCAATCGCGCGCTTCGCCCGATGGAAGACGAAACCGGACTCCCGTCCGGCGCCGGTCCGGCGCCAGTACCAAGTCACGAGACCATCAGCGGCGGCGCCGATCACGACCAACCCGATGAACGGCGCGCTCAAGGCCAGCACACCGAGCCGCAGGCTGAACAGTTGCAGGCCGGCAGCAGAAGTCCTCAGCAGTGTATCGGCTGCGAGAACGAGTCGCGCCATCAGCGCGCGTGGTCTCCGCGATGTACTGGCGTCGCTGGCGCCTTCGACCAAGTAATCCAATCCGGTCCATTCGAAGAACGCGGCATAGAGCCCGTCATGGATGGCGTAGGCGAGGGGAGGCAGCCGCTCGCCGGCGAAGCCGACGGAAGACTGCCACTCATCGTCGATCATTGCTTCGAATGCTGGGACGCCGCGCGCTTCACCCGGGTACGGCCACATGACGTAGAGACAGTCCGCCACAAGCGTAGCGACCAGCACGATCACAGCCCACTTGACCAGCCAAAGCAGGCCGCCGACGCGATGCCTACGGGCGAACACCGGTGCCGTACCGCTGATGCGCCCAGCGAGCGATCTCGTCCATCGATTGCGGCAGCAAGGGATCGGCCCCTGCAAGCGGCAGCCTCAGCTTGTACAACTTGCCGCCATCGAGCAGTGCGAAGGCCTGGCCTTTTGGCAGCTGCACCAGATCGGCAGGCCGTAGCATCTCCGCCTCCTGTTCGGCCAGCCGGTCCTCGTTCTGGCTGATGAAGTCGGTGGGCGATTCCGGATCGTTGTCGTCGGTCACGCGCGTCGCTGCGATCTTGGTGAACACGCGTACCGGCGGCAGTTGTGAGGTCAGGAATTCCGCCGTTTCCTCGTTCTTGACCCGGAGCATGATCAGGGTGTTGAGGTTGCCGGAGACCTGTCCCGCCTTGGCGCGGTCGCCGATGCCCGCCTCGATGTCGGACGCCGTCTGCGTATACGCCGTCACCTGCACGCCCGCACCGCCGGCCTTGTTCAGCAGGGGGATGAACTCGTCGCCGACCAGTTCGTTGAACTCGTCGGCATGGACTGAGATTCTCGGCCGCACATGGCCCGGCACGGCCGGCAGGCCACGCGTATCCCCGAACTTGTAGAGCGAGCCGGCCACCGAGGTGAAGTCCGCGAACATGCTGTTGCCGACCGCCGAAGCGACTTCGTGATCGGACAGCGCATCCAGCCCCACGTAGACGACGGCGTTCTCGCGCACCACGCGCATCCAGTCGAGGGTCGGGCGCCGGTCAGCCGCATCCCCGTAGTCGGGCGTCAGCAGGCTGCCGCTTGCGCCGCTCGTGAGCTTCTCCAGCAGCGGCAGCAGCGAGGCGGTCAGTTTGTCGAAGTAGGTCTTGTCGTACTCGAAGGCTGAACGCAGCGCGTCCGCCACCGGGTCGAACATCCCGTCCTCCTTGGCATAGCGGATCAGCGCGATCGCGCGCGGATCGCGGCCGCGCAGCGCAGTCGGCAGGTTCTTGTCATTGACGTTCTCCGCGATCGTCCTGACCGACTGTGCCCAGTCCCGTGGCGCCTCGCGCGCCAGCCACTGCTGGTGATACTCGACCAGTAGCGGCTCGATATGCGTCACGTAGCGCGCAATGCTGGTGTAGTCCGGCTTGCGGCCCAGCCCGACCATCGCCCGCGCCACGGCATTGGTGAAACGCCAGGCGAATTCCCGAAAGGCCGCCGAATTGCCTTCGGACGGCAATTGCGAGGCGATCCGTGACGCCACTTCCGTGATGCGTCCGAACTCGCCGACCGGGTTGTAGCGCGCCGAGATTTCCGGAAAGCCGAGGTGAAACAGGTAGAAGTGGTCCAGTCGCCCCGCGCGCCGGCACTCCGCGAACATCCGCCGCAGCAGATCGAGATCGCCCTTGGGATCGAACACGATCACCGTCTCGCCGCGGCGGATGTCCTGTGCGACCAGCAACTCGGCCAGCCGCGTCTTGCCGACGCGCGTTGTGCCGAGCACCAGCGTATGCGCGACCCGGTCGCCGAGGTCGATCCACACGTCGGTTTCGTCTTCGGCGCCGACCCCATGCAGGCAGGGATTGCCGCCGACCGGCGGGTCCGGCCGCAGCGGATTCCACCATCGGTCCGCGGCGGTGAGCCGGGTCAGTGCTTGGGTCAGACGTACATGCTCCCAGCGCGCCTCGAACTGTCGTGCGAGTCGGTACGCGGGTTCCGGCCGTAGCCAGCGCTTGGCGGCGGGCACCTGCGTTTCGATCAGCCGCTGCGAATGACGCGGGTCCCAGGCGAATCCGCGCCCAAGGAACAGTCGCCGGTGCGAGACCGGGATGCGCTCCCCGTCCAGCACATAGCGCGGCAGCCGCCGCAGGCGGGCCCGGTAGCGAACGATCTGCCAGCCCTGCCAGGCCCGAACCAGCCCCAGCGCCGCGAACACGGTTCCGAACGCCTGCGCGGCTCCCGGTTGAATCGGGTAGACCTGCCCTGGCGCCATCCACAAGATGAGCGAAACGCCCCCGAGAATTCCTGCAGGTACCAACTCGAAGGCCCTGCGCAGCCGGTTGTCGAAATACTGGCTCATGACCCGTCCGCCGCCGCTTCCGTGTGGTTGAGCGGTTTCGCAAGGGCCAGATGCGGATTCGGCTCGGGCAGCCTCAGGCCAAAGAGGGCGGAGGCGTTCGGGAACAGCAGACCCTTGAGTTGCGCACTTGACTTGCGCTCGCCGGACACCCGGTAGGTCCAGATGTTGGTGCCCTCCGGGGTCTTCAGATGCCGCTTCAGCTTCTGCAGCTTCTTCTGCGCTGCCGCCCAGCCATCGACGCCGGCGTAGTCGCGGAAGATTCCGGGGCTGACCAGCAGCAGCCCTTCCTCTGTGACGTGTACGCGCGCGTCGACGGTATTGACCTTCAGGCGGCCGCTGCGAACGCCGTCGCTGATCCAGTGGAGGAAGTCGTCCTCCAACGGAGCGGGGCCGCTTGCAATCTCTTGGTCCGGACCGGTGCACACGGATTCGGTCGCTTGGTCGCCGAGTTCGACCTCGGTGGTTTCAGTGAAAGCCGGTGACCGCTTGTCCGTAGCCGACGCCACTTGCACGGGCATGGCTACCGACACGCCGGGTTCGCCTTCCACGGCGATGCCCGTCTCCGGGATTGCCCGTCCTTCGGCGGCCGGTGGACGTGATGCCGGATCGGTCCACAGTCGCGCCAATGGAACGCGCAGCATCGTCAGGCGTTGCCGCCACTCGCCGAGTTCGATCGTTGCAGTCCAGATCGCGCGGTCGCCGTTCGGCGCCACGATGCCGGACTGCTGAAGCTCATCCATCAGCCGTTCATTGCGGGGCAGACCGCCGCCGCCGGACTCGCGCGCCAACTCCTCCCGCAAGGCATCGAGTACGCGCTTGCTGACCAGCCAGAGATCCTCGTCGAACACCCAGCCCGCCGCACCGGGACGATTGAGGGGAAGCGACTGCGCATCGATCAGATGACGCAGCGCAATCCCCAGGCGCTCGCCCAGTGGCCGCGGACCCTGCCGAGTTGCCGGTGCGGCGGATACGCTCGAAGCGAGGTCACCGGAAACGCTCGCGCCGTCCGCCTGCCGCACAATCCGGCCCAATTCGCCGGCCAGCTCGGAGTCGCCCCCGGAGATGGTCGCCAGCCAGGCCTCGAACACGTCCAGGTCGCTGCTGATCCATTCGAGCCCGACGGATGGCACGATGAACTGCACCAGCATCGGTGGCAGGCGAGGGTGCAGGCGATAGCGTCGTCCCCGGATGAACTCGACCGCATAGGTCGCCGGCGCCGGCATCGGCCCAGCCAGCGGATTCCAGCGTCCGAGAGGCCGTCCATCCGCTCCGAACAGGGTGACGGCCTGATCGACGACCGGTTTCCCCAGGTCGTGCAGCAGTGCTGCGGTCGCTGTGGCATAAGTCCAGACGTCCTGCTTCTCGGCGAGTTGCTCGGTTCCGGCGCCAGCGGGCAGCAGCACGCCGCGCCGGATCGTCAGTGCGCGCAGCGTCGTATCCAAGCAGTGTCGGAGCAGGCCACCGGCCTCTCGGTGATGATGAGCCTCGGAGGCTGGCAGCATCTGCACGAACGCGGCGAAGTCGAGCAGCAGCCGCTCGTAGAGCGTCGTCCAGTGGGCGGTCGGTACGCCGACCTGCTGGCGAATCTGGATGAGATGATGGGTGTGCGGCGCCAGCAACGCCTCAGGATCGAGAACCGCGAATGTGGACGGCGACCGTGGCGAAGCGGCCAAGGTCGATTCTCGGCGGCTGAATCCAACCAACTGGAGAACGCCCATCGCAGCTTGCCCATTGCCCTTTCCCAAGAGGCGAGCGTAGGCAGGCGATCCGTGCGATCAGTAGCGAAAATGTCGTCAATCCAGGAAGCCATTTGTCTCTTTGGAACCGCGACCATCAGCGGTTCGGGCCCTTTGGGGTTAGGGCTCCTCCTGTTACGTCGATGCCATTCGCCCCATTTGCGTCACAGCTCTTTACCTATTACCCCTTCCGAAGCGGCTTGCCGCGGCTTCAGATGGAAAATCTGCCCCGATTTCTCGCACAGTCCTGGTGCCGTTCAGACCTGGAATCTAGACCAGCGCCGCCACCTCTCTGTACAGCCTTCGGAGATGCCCGTCAGACATGTCCAGGATCGGTTCATACATGAAAGAGTTCAGGTGAATATTCTCTGGCGTCATGAGGGCCACACGCTGCAGGACCTTGATCGTCTTCAGCTCGGTGCCGAACAGTTCCCGGAACTTCTTCAACAGCTTTGGTGTCTGGTTCGCGTCGATGCCCGCGACGAAGGCCGGATCGTTGATGCGCTCGACCATGAAGCGCTCGGCGGTGAGCCGGATCGACATGGCAAGCACGATCTTGTTCTCGAAGTTGATCCCCTCGGCAGCCTTCAGGCATTCGCCGGCCTCATGGTCAATGAGAGTCGCAACAGGTTTTGTGCCGTCGGTTGAAGCAACGTTTTGGCCGAACAGCCTGTTGAAGATCACATCCAGGTCAGAAATCGTGATCTGATCGGAGTCAGCCTTCCAGTGTAGCAGCGACGTCAGTTTGACGAAATCAGGGTCGGCTGCATCCTTTGTATATTCAATGAGATTGCGCATGAAGGGGATGCAGGAAATCTTTTTCTTCGACTCAGCAGCGAAGTTTGGCTTCCAGTCTTTGACGAAGACGTTCTGAATGCCAGCGGCTCGCTCAAGCACTAAGCCCGCTGCAGTCTTCGACGCCATGAAGCAATCCGGGTACCGGACAAACCGGCTCTGAATAGTCCGATAGAAGTCAAAGTTGTGGGTGAGTATGATCTGCTTGAAATGGGGATCTTCAGCAATGTCCATCAGGTACTGAATGATGGCGTACTTGTTCTTGTAGTCGAACGAATCCGCAATGTCATCGACGATGATGAGCGTCTCCTGCTTCGCCTCCTTCCGTACTTCGATTTCGAAGAGGATGTTCAGCACGTAGAAGGCCCTCTTTTCACCCGTGCTAAGGGCCTGCATAAGTGCGTTGCGGTCAACGGACGCCGTATCACCGCCGTCTTCGAATGTAAAGCCGAGGTTTAGCATCGGGTCCTGACCGAGGATTACGGACAGCCGGTTAGTTGCCTCCAGCTTGAACGGTACGAAGAAGCGGTCGTTGAAGATGTCGATAACCTCTTCCCACTGCGTGCGCTCCTTCGCTGCCTGCTCTTCGATCTCTTTGCGTCTGGCCTGCGCTGCCTGGTACTTGTTCAGCAAGTCCTGAAACGGCTCGAAGCGCGCCTTCAGGTAGGATTTCCAGATGTCCTCTTTGAAGGCCGGTATGTTGCCAAGTCGTACCAGCAGTTCTTCATGGTTCTGCAGGTAGGCTTCGAAATCGCGGACCGTGACGTTCTTCTGGATAAGCTTGTCGAGTTTCGCGAACTTCTTCTTCAGGTCCCTATCATTGGAGATCGCATCCTTCTCTTTTGCGATCAGTTCTTCGAGTTCCTTCTGGCTAGTGACCTCCAGTTTAGTGTCGGCGTTCAGGATGACGGAGTGCTTCGCATCAAAGAAGCCATTGTCTGCCAGCTGTTTTGCGACCGTCGTGGCGTTGTAGTAGTTGAATGTGCCCTTCTTGAAGTAGGTCGATGCGGCCAACAGTTCGTTGTACTTCTTGATGTAGTCCTGGATGGCAGTCTTCGCCTCGTCCGTGGCGAGCAGGGCAAGCACCTTGTCGTCGAAGATCACGTCGTAGGTGACTGTTGCGAGCGAGGAGTCGGACATCGCGGCAACTTCCTCCTTGATGCGGTTCAGCGCAACATAGAATTGGTCGTCACGTGCTGTGAAGATGGACGACAGCTCCTTTTCGAGGTCCTTTTTGGAGCCTGACTGCTCCTTGAGCGCATTCAGTAAGGTATCTTTTGCCGCGTCGATATCGGCATGGAGAGCTTCGTACTCTTTTCGTAGTGCGGGGTTGACCAGCAGGGTTGATGTCTTTGCGGAGTGCCCCAGGACCTCGTCATACGGGCGGACAACAAGTACGCTTTCCTTGGGCAGATCAGCGCCGGCCTCGTCCTTGATTTCTCGTTTGCACGCCCGCGCCGGGAAGATGCGATCCTTGGAAGCGGCGCCGTCTGCAACATCCTGGAAGGTCTGCGCTAGCGAAGACTTCATAGAGCCGTTAGGCGCATAGATGGCACAGGCCTTGGCTTTGGAGAAGTCAAACTGGACCTGCAGCTTCTTGATGCCGTAGCAGCTTTCCAGATCGATGTTCACTGTTTTCACATCCGATTCCTTATATGCAATGTTTTGTCGTGCATTGTTGCATCGGGCTGCGGCGCGCAATTTCTAGCCACGGCAAGCCTGGAACTTGAATGAAGGTGGCAGCGCGACCAAGCACCGCATTTTCCGCGCGACGCTGAGGCCCGCGGAGCGCGCATTCCCAGATCACGAGTACACGCCAGCCGTCGGTCTGCAGCGCTTCGACCGCCTTGCGGTCGCGCGCAGCGTTCGCAGCCAGCTTAGCCCGCCAGAAATCCGGTCGCGTCGCGGGCAGCTTCGACAGCGCACAGCCATGAGCGTGCCAAAAGCAGCCGTGGATGAATACGACGGTGTTGTACTTCGGGAAGACCAGATCAGGCCTGCCGGGAAGCGACCGGTTATGCAGCCGGTAGCGCAGTCCCCGCGCATGCAAGCCGCGACGGATCAGCATCTCGGGCTTCGTGTCTTTGCCCTTGATGCGGCTCATATTGAGCTGCCGCTGTTCGGGCGTGAGCACGTCGGCCATTCACGCACCCGCCCCAGCGTCTGCCACGATGGTGCGCAGGCAGGATCTCAGCTCTTCGCTCAGCATGCCGGGCCGCAGTGTCACCGCGCCGAAGCGGAACTTCTCGCGGTACTCCGGATGAAAGAGCCGGCCCGGTATCGGCGTAGCCTTGAAGTCGGACTGCAGTCCTGCCGGAACATGCGGCGTCAGCAGATAAGCGGCGGTCACGATGCCTTCGGTCCGGCCGCTTGCCACCTCTTGCACCAGCGCATCCCGGTAGGTGTGGATCGAATTCAGGGCGTCATTGAGACCATCGTTGATGCGGTACTTCGCATCGAGCACGATCACGCGCCGCTCCGGTCCGCCCAGGTCCATGCCCGCCAGCACGACATCGGGAACCATCGTCCGGCTGTAGCTCCCCTCGCGGCTGTCCTCGACCCAGTATTCGCGGTACTGTCGCTGGAAGCACAAGACTCGGTTGCTGTCGATTGGGACGGTGATGGCGCCAGTCGCGATTGTCACGCTGCCACCTGCTTCGCCAAGGAACAGGTTGCTCAGGTCCACGCCCCTGGCGTCATATTCCTCGACGGCGGCGCGCAGCAGGCGCAGGAAACACCACAGCTCGTACAACTCATAGGTCCGGGCGAGCGGCATCTGCAGAAAGTCGCCGAATAGCGCGGCGAGCCCCAGATTCATGTCCTGCCAGAGCCGGTAGAAGCGCTGATAGACCGGGTCATTGCGGAACAGCGACGACATGCGCAGTAGTGCCGGTCCTTCGCCGACGTCTGTCATGAAGCTGGCCGCTGAAGCATCATTGAGCCGGCGGGCGATACGACGGGTTCGTCCAGCCCAGCTTCCGGCCGTGGTGATGATCTCGGAGTCCTCGGGGGCGCCCGCTTTGGCCAGCAGCTCGGCGACGCCGCCGAGCCACGCTGCCCACGACCGCAGGCATGCCTTAATCTGACGGTGCTCCGGGATGTCCACGCTGTTCCGGCGTTGTCGCAGCTTGATGTGCGCCGGCAGGTGGCCCTTCAGGGGCGCTGGCAGGCGCGACGGTGTGACGGTCTCGGTTCGGATTACACCTGAGCGAAAGGACTTGATGATCTCCGGGCCGGTAGCGCGTTTGGCGCGGTGCACCGGCACGGTGATGTCCTCGGCACGCAGATAGTGCCGCGGCGCGTGGGCGATCGCTTCGACCGCGGCAACGATGGCGTCTGCCCGCGACCGCAAGAATTCGAGGCGAGCCAGTGGCGGCGGGCGGTTGCCTGGCTGGCGCGCGATCCCCTTGCGAAACGCGCTCAGCGAGAAGAGGGCAAAGGTGTCTTCGAGGATTTCGCGCACCATCGCGTCGAAGTCGTCGCGCGTGAGCTTACACAGGTCGGGATCGGTCGTGACCTCGAAGCGGCGCGTCCCGACGCCCGGCACGCGCAGCTCGGCTTCGACCATGCCGGCATGAAAACCTGGCTGCCAGCGCCAGCGGGCATTGCTGGGCTCACGTGACCGCAGCGCCTCGACCGGCGCATCGTCGATCAGCAGATCGGCGGCAAGCGCGTCGTCGCTGTCGCGCAGCTCAAAGAGATAGGACGCCCCTTCCCGCACGGCGCCGGGCGGCACCGGATCCGGCGTGGGCCAGACCTGCCATGCCGGTCCGCCGCATTCCGCCTGGATGTAGAGCGCCGTCACGGGTCACCGCATCGCCTGGAAGGAGCCGAAGTCGTCGAGATCGCCCAGCAACCTGCGGACGAAGGCCTGCGCGCGGGGCAGGCCCTCGCAGGCCTTGTCGAGGCTCGTCAGCAGCGTGCGCTGTCGCTCGGCGCCGCGCAGTTTCACCAGCACCTTCTGTACGAGCAGCTGGTCGGTGACATCGGCCGCTGCGCTCTTGAGATGCGCCGCATCAAAGGCGTGATAGCGGACGAACTCTTCGATGAGCCGGTAGCCGAAGCCTAGCTCGTACTGCTGCATCAGGCTGTGAATTTCGATCAGCTTTGTTTCGGACGCGGCGCGCGCATCCCTCAGCTCAGGGAATCGGGCTTCGAGCGAGGCCAGGAAGCCCGGCACATCGATCGTGGACATATCGATCACCGATGCGCGGTCGAGGACCTTGTCGCTGACCGGGTTCGTGGTTTCATCGACGTTAATCGTGCCGATGATGAACAGGTTCGCGGGCAACGGCAGCTCGGCCCGGATGCTGGCACCGGTCGTACCTTCGAGTGGTACGCTGTTGGAGTGCAGCTGCAGCGGGCCCGCGGTCTCCATGCGGGACAGCACGTCCGACAGGTAATACTCGACGCGCGCCAGATTCATTTCATCGAGGATCACAAAGACCGGTGACTCGCGGTGCGCGGTCGCGACCAGCACCGCTTCGAGGAAGGTTGGCACGACGTAGCGGTTCGTCAGTACGTCAAAATAGCCGGTCAGCCCGGTCGGGTCGGTCCACTCCGGTCGCACAGGACACTCGAAGATCAGAGGATCGTCTGCCGTGTTCGAGGTCTGGCCGTGCACGGCCCTGGCGTACTTGAGGGCGAGCTGTGTTTTGCCGGTGCCGGACAGGCCGGACAGGATCACGAAGTGCTTGTGCGGCAGGAAATTCAGCGCCGCATGGAAGCGCTTCACCTCTCCATTCGGATAGTGGCCACCCAGGGCTTTCACCGCAGTTTCGATATCCGCAACTGGGATGCTGGCCGGCATGCGGCGCATCTCAGGGCTGAGCGTCGCCGTGTCGGTCCAGACTGACAGCTCGTGAATCTTCTCGCGACCGGCCAGGGTACCAAGCCATCCGATGAACTCGCGCGCCAGCAGACTGCGCCGCGCAGACGCGGTTGGTGGATGAAGGGCGACAACGATCTCATCAGGTTCAACAGCGGGTCCGAAAGGCGCTCGTTCGAAATCCAGACTGTTCCAGAAGCCAGAGTTGCGCATCCACAGCAGCCCGCCTTCAGCCAAGTAGACTGGAACAAGGTTGTTACGGTTACTGTACTTGAAGGGGTTGGTGGCCTCGTTGCCTTCGTCCTCGCCGTCTTCGCCTTCTTCACTGCCGGCCCCCGCCTTTGCGGCAGCGCCGAGCCTCTTCATTTCTGCGAGACGCGCCAAGAACTTGTCCTTGTCCTTACGAACCAGCACGGCGAAGTACACCTCGTCCTCCGGCGGGAACTTCATCACCGTCGCGATGATGAAAGCCTCCGCGTCGTCGTTTGCACTGTTCAGGTTGGCTACGCCGATCTGAACACCACCTTCGACGACCTTGGCGCTGTTGGAGACCCCGAACAGCTTGTTGGTGCGGGTGGCCTTAGTTGCCCGGAAGTGCTTTTGAGCTTCCTTAAGAAACTGCTGCTGTCGCTCGACGAGGTTCATACGCCGTCTCCCTCTCTGCTTGTTTAAGCGTCTTCATCATGTGCGTGGCGATGGCCTTCGCGAGCAGCGGCGGGACGGCATTGCCAATCTGTCGGAAAGCGGGATTCATCGTGCCGCAGAAGACGAAACCATCCGGGAACGAGTGAAGACGCGCGGCCTCACGCACTGAGATCGTGCGAGCCTGCTTGCTGTCGTAGTGAATGTGGCTGTAGCTGTCCTTGCCGAGGTGCGCCATCAGCGTGCGCGCCGGCTGGTCGTGCCACATCTTGCGCCACTTATTCGGGAACTTGCCTACGTCGTAGGGCGGCACGATCGATGCTTTTATCTCTTCGTACTGTTGCGAGCCGGGCATGACCTTCATGCCCTGTTTTGCGAGCAGCGCCAAGTGTTCCTCGAACATTTTCATCGCGTGCTCGTAGGCCTGCGGGTACTGATCACCGGGGTTCATTCGTGCGAATAGCGGATAGTCGCGTGGCAGATAGCGAATGACATGATCGGTCAGCGCCACCGGCGCTTCAAAGCCCTGCCACGTCCGCATCAGCTTGGCGTAGGCCGTGTGCGGTTCCCTCCTATAGGGTATGGGATCGTCGAAGCGCCGCGCGCCGCGACGCAGCGCGCCACTCTTTAGCAGTTGGCGTGCGTCGATGGCCGGCAGATCGCCGAGCGCGTCTCCTGCCGTGATGGCGGGCGGCAGCGAATGGCTTGCTTTAGGCGCATGCTTGTAATGGTGCGCGTTGTTGGCGATTTCGCTGTCGAGGAGCTTGAGCGCCACCGAACGCGTGCCTTGGTAGCCAAGCGGCAGGTCGATGAAATGCGTCGGCTCGGGAAACGTGACCACTTCGGCGATCTCGCGCCGGTACGCAATCAGGATCATCCGTTCGCGCATCTGCGGTACGCCATAGAACGCGGCGTTCATCAGCGTGTAGCCGCAGACGTATCCTTTGCTCTCCAGGGTCTCAGCGATTTCTTCGGCAATGTTCTGGCCGCCATGGTTCAACACGTCGGGCACGTTCTCGACCAGCACAGCGAGCGGCGCGAAGGCTTCGACATAGCGCAGATAGTCGATGTAGAGCTGAGCACGTCGGTCGTGTCTGAACGCCTCGGCGTGTTTGTCCACTTCGCGCAACTTGGGACGGCCGACGCGGGCGAAGGCTTGGCAGGGCGGCCCTCCGACGAGCACGTCGAAGGCTTCTGCAGTAGGTCCAACCTGCAGCTCGGCTGCCAGCTGATCCGGACTGGTTTTCGTTATGTCACGGGCCGAGGAATGAACTGGATCACCGAAATGGAAGTTGCGGCCATGCGACGCCGCGGCTTCCGGGTCGAACTCAACGGAGCCTCTGATAGCGAAGCCCGCGGCTAAGAACCCGAGCGAGATTCCGCCACAGCCGGCGAAGAGATCAAGCACCCGAGGCGTGCCTCCCGCCTGCAGGCGGCTAATCTTCTGCAAGACGGCTTGGAGTTTTGCGCTCACTGAGTCACTTTCCTGTGTGTCGACTGGAGGTAGGTTGTTATCCTCTTTGCGTGCTGCGCGGCCGTATTCACGGCTGGCGGCGGAACAATGGGTACTGCGCCTCTATATATTTCTCCACGGCATCCCGGACGACCCAGGCGACGGACACCTTTTTCCCCTCAGCGATGCGCTCCAGCTCAGCGTAAAGATCGGCCGGAAAAGTCACGGAGGCGCGGGTACCTTCCTTTGTTGGAGAGTGATGTCTCGTTGTGACTGCCATGGTGCGGGTGCCTGACGAGTGATGTGACTTGCATCACTATACACCAGTGTGGTGCAGATTTGGTGGTGGCAATCTGCGGAATGTAGGCTGATGAACTTCGTTGCATCCGATGGGGTAGAGAACCGCTGTGTTCGCCTCCGTCAGGTGGAAGTCCCGCCCCCGGCGGAGATGGCACTGTCGGTGGCGGCTTGTCCGCTTCCGGGGTGGAAGCTGACTGTCGGACGATTTCACTTGAAGGGCAGGTCCGACGGAGCTAGCTTATCTAAGAGCTGGCACACGGGTGCTCAACATGGCGCTTCCAAGACTGACCAGAGTTTGCGATCTGCTCGCCCTCATACTTCTTGTCGTGACAGTGGCTAGCTTCTCTCCGGTGGCCGGGCTTGGCGTTGGTGGTGTGGTGGGGCTGGGCTATGTTTTAAGAACGCACCGGCGTACGCGGCGCGAACCACAAAGGAACGGGTTGGCGCGTTGTCGAAGGACGGAACGCGAAATGATGGCGAATGCGGCCGATCCCTTGAGTCCAGCGCACTGGGGCGATTAGGCATAACAAACCCTCTAATTCAGGGCCTGCGGTCTTTCGGTTTGGAATCAGGAAGCAAGTTGCTGAACCGATCCGTCTTCGGCAGGACTCTGCCCGCGCCATCGAGTGCCTGGCCGAGGAGCGCTGGCGAGTCGGTTTCCCGATCGACCTGTTCGCGACGTTCGTCGCCGTCCTGCCGGACGAGGGTGCCGCCCTGTTCGACACCGGCATTCGCCAGCGCGCGGTCGCTTTCGATTCGTTCCTCCAGGTGGCGCCGTTGGTCTTCGATGGCTTGCTCCGAGACGCCTGCTCCGGCGGCAGTTTCTCCCAGTGCTTCCTGACCCGCTCTGGCGGCACGGGCTGAATTTTCCGTTCGCATGCGCCCGATGGTGGTATCACCGTTGGCTATAGCCACGCTGGCGGATGGTGCCGCTAGCACCTCGGCCAGCCTGGCGGCATGAGTCTCGGCGTAGTCCTGCAGATACAGGCGCAGCGACGCCTGGGCGGCCGGGTCGCCAAGGTTCGCCGAGGTGAGCAAGCCTTCGACGGCATAGCGAGGCATCTGGTATTCGTTCTCGACGTAGTGCAGGAAGTCGTCGTTGAGCCGCATCGAGACTTCGGCGTCGCGGCTTTCGACGCGCTCGATCGCGTTCTGATAGCGCTCGGCCTGTTGGAGTGAGGCGCTGGCTGAGTGTTGGGCCAGGCTCGTGTCGCCGATGGCGGCTCGCAGGCCGGATTGTTCCGCATTGGAGAGTTGGTCGTTGTCGGTTGCGGTGAGGCGCGTACCGGCCTCGACCGCCTGCTGATAGCGCTCGCCGTAGCGCATGTCGCGGGCGTAGTCGACGGCGGCCTTGAAGGTTTCGGCGAATTTGGCACTGCTGTGGCCGTCGATTCGAAGCTGTGCCTGCAGGTCCACGGGGCTGACCAGATCGACGATGCCCGGAGTCGAGGCGCTGAGCCAGGCCGCGCCCAGCACCTTCGACGCCTGCTCCCGGCTCAGTCCGTGGTCCTGTGCGAACCGGTCCGTGATGGCGTTGACCGAATCCAGGCTCTTCTGCAGGCTGGCGGTGTCCGCGTGCTCCTGGTTCTCGCTGTAGCCGCGGGTAGTCTGCATCTGATGGTTGATCGCGTTCATGCGCTCCAGTGTCGCGGAGCTGTTCTCGGCGAAGCTCGCCATCTCAACCTGAGCGCTCTGGATTTCCTTGGCAACCTGCGTGCGCAGCGCGGAGCCGATGCTGGACTGGATGTCGACGCCGATGGCGAGGTTCGAGAGCGGCTGCGTCGAGTAGGTGCCGCCCGGAGTAATCGTCCGCGTCCAGCCGTCAGGCCCGGTTTCCCTGATCGAGCCAAAGGCTTCGGAGGGCGCGCGGTTGTTCTGCCACATCGAGGTGTTGTCGAACGAGACGTTGCCCAGTGCCATATTGCCGCTGGTGGCTTCCGCAGCACCCTTGCCGATGGGCGCTTCGTAGCTGGACATGACGCGCTGTGCGAGCGTGGCCATGACGGCGCCGCTCAGCGACACGAACAGCCAGGCGATCATCGGGATCGACAGCGAGAGGTAACCGGCGAGCGCGGCGTGATCGGCCATCAGCGCGCCGAGCGCGGAAACGTTGCCGAGCGAGTAGGCGATGGTGCCGTCCGGTAGCTGGCCGAGGCTTTCGCCGTAGTAGCGGGAGTAGTACGTCATCGCGCCGTGCAGGATCGAGTACAGCGGCGACCACAGCACGATCCAGATCAGCGCCTTGGCATAGGCGGCGGCCACCTTGGCAGCGACCGGCAGCATCATGGCCAGCATCACGATCGGGAACACCGCGTAGATGAAGGCCTCGAACAGGTTGCGGATGATCGGCAGCACGCGCGCGGCCAGGTCGCCCATGGTCTGGAACGTCGTTCGCCGTTCCGCCTCGGCCTTGGCCAGCGCGTAGTCCTGCATCGCGGCGGAGGCGTCGACCGAGGCGGCCCAGTTGGCCATGCCGCGCCGCAGCGAGTTGGTGAGCGCAGCCTGCCGCACGAGGTTCTGTGCGGTGTCCGAAACGGTCGTCAGCCACTGCACCGAGGTCTCGAACGCCGACGAGAACAGCGCGATTGCACTGGTATCATCGCTGTAGGGGGAGAACGTGCGGCCGTAGAACTGCCGGGCCTGCGTGACCGCTGCGTCCAGGTCCGCATCGAGCGCGCCGCCGCTTTGCGCGGCGGCCTGGCAGACCAGCACGTCCGTGTGGCCGTCCGCGTATCGGTACGAGAACGCCCGCACCGGCGAGGTGTTGGCCTGGATGTAGCCCCACAGGTCCTGCTGCGCGGCCAGGATCCCCATGTCGTACTTGCCGTAGAGGATGTCGTAGAACACGCACTGCCGCCAGAACTCGGACATGTTCATGTTCGTTCGCTCGTCGGTGATTTCGAAGCGGCGAGCGGCTTCCAGCAGACGGTTGCCGAACAGCATGCCGGTGCGCGTGTAGGTCAGGTCGTCGGGCAGCGAATAGAGGCTGTCGAAAGCGCGGGTCAGCCAGTCGCCGACATGGTTCGTCAGGCTTGCGGGAAACGCGATGCCGATCGGCACGTTCTCCACAACCGCCGTCTGCGTTTCGTCGATGCGGTCGACGACGATGACATCGGCCCTGGGCACCAGCATCACAAAGTAGGCCATCAGCGAGATGAAGAACGACGGCCAGTTCAGCAGCGTGCCCTTGAATGCGCTCTGCGTGAGCAGCGCCAGCAGGCCGATCAGCAGTGCGGTCTTGATCGCGCCGATGAAGTCGTCGCTGGCCAGCAATGCCGCGACGCCGTTGAACACCAGCCGCAGGAACTCGCCGCCGCCGTAGGTGTAGATCTCGAAGTCCACGGCGCGCTGCGCCCCTGTGTCAGCGCTGCGGGTTGTACAGCGCGGCCTGCACCACGGTGGGGGACAGGCGCGACACCAGCGCGTGCTCGTAGTTGCGCGTGCGGTTGGTCATGTCCAGCGCGAACTGGAAGTCTTCGCGCACCTTGCCCTGCGCCTGCGAAATCGCGCGTCGCGCCTCGCGGATGTCGGTGAGAAAGCCCGCGACCGTGGACTGGCCGGCGCTGTCCTGCATGCGGGCGGCGCCGGCCTCGACCGCGCGCAGCAGGTCGGTCAGGTAGACGTACAGCAGGTCCTTCGCGATGAGAAACGAATACTGCTTGGCCTCGCTTTCGGCGTTGGTGGGAAAGTACGCGGTGCTGACGGTCAGGTACTTGTAGACCGGCAGCGAGGTGGAGCGGATCAGGCCCAGTTCGTCGTCCGTGGGCGAGCCGCTGTCGTCGCGCAGCTTTTCGACCAGGCCCATCAGCAGCGATTCGACCTTGGGCTGCAGCGCCTGCGACGACGAGATCGTCACGGCTTCCGGGCTCGCGGAGGTCTGCTCGCAGGCGTTCTCGCTGGCGCTCGCGTCGAGGCAGGTATAGATGTCGGCCGAGCCGCCTTCGATCATCGCCGTCAGCAGCGCGGCGTTCTCGGCGGAGCTGCCGCTCGCAACCAGCAGCGAAGGAATGCGGCGGAACTGTGGCGCGGGATCGGCGCTGTCGGTGTCGGCCTCCACGATCAGCGTGCCGGTCAGGTTCATGACGGCCTCGGCGAGATCGAGGTCCGATTGGAAAAACGGAATCTTCATCATCGCGCGCCAGGCGAGGTTGCCGCGCGTGAACAGCAGCCGCGGCGCATCTGCGGCCGCGCCGTCGTCGTTCGGGTTGTTGCGGCACGCGACCTTGGCGGTGGCGTAGTCCTCGCCCAGGTTCTGCGTGCGGTTGAGGATGCAGGCCTGCTCGGTGGCACCCGCCATCTCCAGGGCGCCGCCCAGCATCGACGTGGCGGCCTCGCAGGAATTGATGTCGTTCATCAGGTATTCCTGCGCCCAGGAGTTCAGCTTGGCGATCGACTCGGTGATCTGCGGCGAGACCACCTGCATCGCCAGCATGAAGGCCAGGCCCGTGGCGTTCTCGCCGATGCTGCGCAGCAATTCCACGAACATGTCCGAATCGATGTAGCTGAAGCCACCCAGGTACATGTCGATGCCGCCGCAGCCGGCGCGGAAGCGAGGCATCTGCACGTTGACCAGATCGAACTCGCGCACCGGATTGCGTACGTACAGGCCGCCGCCGGTGAAGTAGCCGGCGCTCTGGCCTTCGTAGACGCCGGGCTGGGTGACGTTGGCATAGTTCATGTCGCCGAAGAACGATTCCAGGTCTTCGCCCAGATCGGCGCGGGCCGGCGCGCAGAGCGCGATCGCCGCGGTGGTGCAGGCTGCGAGCAGCACGATCGTCGTTTTCATGGCATCAGTCTCCCGGCGACATCGAGGCCGCCTTGCGCTTGGTCTTCGAGGGCGGCGATCGCCGCCGACAGCCGCTGCGCCAGCTCGCTGTAGCCGACGGCGCCGAACACCGCCGGTGCCACCTTGCGGGTGGCGGGGTCCAGCAGGTACACGGCCGGGTAGGCGCTGACCTCCAGCCGTGCCGCCGCGTCGAAATTGCTGCGCGGTTGCGGGTATTCCGGCAGCACGCCGCCGTCGAGCGATACGGGAATCACGGTGAACCCGTGGTCGGTCGCGAATCGGCTCAGCACCGGCGCGAACTGGTGGCAGAACGGACAGTCGCCGCGGAAGAAGAACAGCAGGCCGTAGCGGTCCGCGGCGGTCGAAAGCTGCGTCCGCTGTCCGGCGGCCTTCAGGTCTGCCTGCGTCCGCGCTGCGGCACCGGTCGGGCTGACCAGACCATAGTCGAGGCTCGGCGTGGTCCAGACGACCTGTTTCCAGGTTTCGGCGAAGGCCTGGGACTGCGCCATCAGCGCCTGATTGAGCTGCAGGTAGGCGCGCAGGTGTTCGGGCGTCGGCTCGAGCACGGCCAGCGCCATCGCGCGTTCGAGCGCTTTGCGCTGCTGCTGCACCCGCGCCATCGGGTCGAGGTCGATCGGTGGCGCCGCGTCCACGGGCGTGTCCGGTGGCGGCGTTTCTTCGGCGGGCGGGGGCTCGACGTACCAGAACCAGCCTTCGGCGTGCAGGCGAAACCACTGGGGTTTGGCGTCGTCGCCAAGCACTATGGCGGGAAGCACGGCGACTGTGGCTGCCAGCAGCAGACGTCTCATCCGCCACCTCCGTCGCCGTTCGGCGAGCCGGATTCGATCATCTGCTGCAACTCGCTTTCCAGCCGCTGCTCGATTTCTTCGCTGGTCTCCATATCCTGCATCGCCGCGTCGGCATTGGCGCTCGCCGTCGCGTAGAACTCGGAGAAGTCGATGATCGACCAGTCCAGCGCCTCGACTTCCTCCGTGGTCAGCGCACGGCAATTCGGTTCCTTGGCGGAGCCCCAGTCGATGCCGAGCTGTTCGTGTCCGGCCTCGTTGATGATCCGGGACAGCAGGCTGCTGTAGACGCAATAGCTCTTCTTCGTCGTGGTGTTGAACAGGCCGGTGCTGTAGCTGCCCACGTAGTGCGTCATGCCGGCCTGCTTCGCCAGACCCAGCGTCTGTTCGTCGGCGCTGCACTGGGCAAGCCCGATGTCCTGACCCCAGCCGTCGTCGGCGCAGCAGTCGGCATAGCCGAAGTCGTCCTTGCTGCACTTCATGCCTTCGCCCTTGAACAGGCTCAGCGTGTCTGCGTCGAAGTCGTCCGCGGTGGTCTGCGCGGCGGCGAGCATCGTCGCGGCATAGGGCAGGTCTTCGGCGGCCGACTCGACCGCCGGTACGTCGGACACGCAGGCGCCACCGGGGCAATACAGATCGGAGCCGCAGACGGTGACCGCGGTCGTCGCCGGCTCGCCGAGCGGGCAGCGGAAGTCGTAGCGCCACTGCGTGCACAGACCCGTGTCGTCGGTGGCGGTGCAGCTCGCGTCCATCTGTTCGCAGCCATCGGCGCGCAGCGCATCGCAGGCTGCGTCTTCCGGCTCCATCGGGTCGTCGCAGGCGTAGCGTTCCTGCGTGACCCAGCAGTCGCGCGTGACGGGAACCCCATCGACGATGCGGGTTTCGTTCGCGCCCTCGATGCAGACCGTGTTGATGAGCTGGCAGGATTCACGCGACTCGACGTCGTCGCCGCAACTGCGGGTCCAGGTGTCCGCACAGTCGCACCAGCCGGTCAGGCGGAAACGCGCCCAACTCTCCCCCTTGTCGACGACCACCGTGCGCAGGTGGATCGTATTGACGCCGCTGTGCAGCAGCGACCGCAGATCCAGCTTGGGCGTCGCCGATTGCGTACGGCGTTCCGAGCAACCGGCGGAGCCGGTTTCGCTGTACCAGACCCGTCCATCGACGACCTCGAGCCGGTCGCCGCCCATCGGCAGGTTGGACACGACGGTGCCGTTGACCTCGATGAGCTGCCAGTCGTCCCAGTGGGTTTCGGTCAGCACGAATTCCTTGACCTGAGTGGCGCTGTCCAGCGTGAACACAAAGCTGCGATCGAACACCGTGCAGCCGCCGCTCCAGTAATTTCCGCCGACCTGGCCCAGGGTCAGGTCCGGCATCGTGTAGTCGAACGGCATGTCGGACTGGACGCCGTAGAGCGCAACCGCAGCGTCGCACTGCGGATCGCAGGCGCAGCTCAGGGTATCGGTGCAGGTGGGCGCGGGGTCGAGGGTGCCGGCGGCACAGGAAGCCTCGGTGTAGGTGCCCGGTTCGTCGACGCTCAGGACCCGGCAATCCGCATAGGTCTCGGTCAGCGCGTTGGCGGAGGCGTTGGCCTGGTCCTCGTGCTGGAACATCGGCTCGTCGTCGCCGAACGCAAAGCTGGGCCGTTGCACGGCGGATTCCTGCACGTACTGACCCACGGGATCGGTCGCGGCCGCCGCCTGTGCTTCCTGCTCGATCGCGGCGCCGTCGTCGTAGTAGCCGGTCTCCGGCACGTCCGTGCCCTGGTACCAGGGGTACTGGCTGGTGTCCGGTTCCGTCGCCGCGTCGGCGGCGGCGGCGTTGCCTTGTGCGCCGAGTTCGCGGGCCTGCTGCTCCGAGGGCGTCAGGGGCTGGTCGCCGCGCGCGGCGAAGCATGCGCACAGTGCCAGCGCGATGACGACGTGCAACCCGAAGCGCCTGTTCATGGCGCCGCGTCCAGTCGGACGGTGAGCGGATCGACGATCGCGCGCACCTCGGGGCCGGCGCCACGCCCCATGGTTTCGAGCACATGCCGGAGCCCGGATTCGCCGGACAGTCGCAGATGTTTCGGCACCGCACATTCGCTGCTCGTGCAGGTCCGCAGCGGCTCCAGCAGCAGCACGTAGGTCGGCACGGACTGCACGGCGAAGCGCGTGAACAGCGTCGGATCGATCGAGACGCCGGACATGTCCGATGCCTCGCCCGCGAGCGACCGGATTGCGGCCAGCGTCTCCGGGAACGAGTCCTTGACCAGACCGCGCAACACCAGCGGCGCGCCGATGCGCCGGGCCTCGTGCGCGAGCGAACGCAGAGCGGTATCCGGCATCGAGAACGACACCATGACCAATAGTCGGGGTTCGCGCTCTGCGTTCCAAGGGCGCGGTTCGGATTGAAGTGACAACGATCCCGTCAGGTCTTCGATGGAACTCGGCAGGCGCAGCGAGGGCTTCGCATTGGGTGGTGATGCTCGTGTGACGCGCTGAATCTCGTCGGCATCCGGCTGGTTGCCCAGCGCCTGCCGCACGGCCTCTCGCGCCCGTTGCGCGGCTTGGTCCAGTTCGGCCGAATCCGGCGCCGGCGCGGACTGGCTCCACGCCGTCGACGCGAAGGCGCCGAAGCCCAGAGTCATCGACAGCATCAGAACGCGCAGCACAGCCGCTTCCTCCAGACCAGGTGCGTCTGGTCCTCGCCCTCGTAGGGGAACTCGTGCCCGGCCGCCCAGATCGCGCTGGGTCGCCCGAACGGAATGCCGTGCTGCGTCTGCGCGATCGGGTAGAGCTGCTGGGTCTTGTACTGCCCCTTGCGCAGGATCGGCTGGGCGATCGGTCCGCACATGGCGCCCGTCGTCGACGTATCCAGCGCAACGAGCTGGCGGTGCAGTTTGGCCGCCATGCGGTGCGTCAGCAGCAGGCTGGTATCGGTGGCGCCGACGTGATGCGCGTTGGTGCCTGCCAGCGGGTAGACCGAACCCTGCGAGCCGGAGCACCAGAACAGCTCGTCGATGCCGAATCCAACCGTCGCCGCGGCGGTATCGGCGATGCAGGCCGCCTGCGCAGCAGCGTTGCCGAACAGGATCGCCTCCGGGTTGATCAGAAAGGCCAGCTCATCGTCGTCCCACAGCGGGTCCAGTTCGGTGACGTAGACGAGGTCGAAGCTGTCCTCGCTCGCGCACATTGCCGAGGTCATCGCGGCGCCGATCCAGGACAGCACCGGAAACGTGTACCAGTGCACGTGGTAGAACGCGGCTTGATGCTGGCCGTGGCCGCCGTCGCCGTGGGTGCCGCGCGTCGCGGGCATGTCGGACAGGGTTTCACCGCCGAGCGTCGGCGAGCAGTACGGTGTGCGCACGACTTCGGCGACCCGCGCCGGCTCCCAGAAGCCGACGCCGATGCCGAAGCGCGCGAACACCGGCGGCGGTTCCGGGCATGAGCAGACCAGTGGTGCCGTGTCGCCGCTTTCGGGCTCACCGAGGCTGACGGACGCCGGACCGATCGAGATCGGGAAGACGCAGGTCCAGCAGATGTCGTTGATCAGATCCGGAAACTCGCCGCCGCAGGGACCGGTAGCGCCGACCGTCGCGCGCGTGCAGATCGCACCGCACAGCAGGCACAGGGCGACGGCCAGCCGAACGCGCACGCTCATGGCGCTTCCTCCGGATCGAAGCTGCGCAGGCGTAGATGGCGGTCTTCCTGCTCCACGGTGGTCGGCACCTCGTGGATGCCGAGTGCGCGCACCAGCTCGCCGTTCTGGTCGAAATACACCGTCCGGCCCTGGAGGTGCTTCGCGGTGTCGCCCGGCGAGCCGCCGGTCAGGATCAGCTTGGCCGGCTGTGCCGAAGACAGCGTGCGTTCCAGCCAGTGCAACTGCGCAGGATCACCGGCGTCGATGAATATCAGCGCACGCGACAGCGGCCGCACATCGAGCGGATTGACCCGCGTGCCGGCGCGGACCAGCAGCTTGCCGTCCGCATCGAGCAGGTCGTCGGGCAGGGTGACGGAGGGGTCGAGCGTCCAGCTTTTGTCGTCCGTCGCACGAGGCAGGCCGAGCGCGGGCGGGGCGCTGACGTAGCGCTCGGAACGTTCACGCAGTTCGGTTTCGAGCTGGGCGCTGCCACCGTCGGCGAGCCTGGCCGCGGCCTTGCGCTGCATCGAAACGAGCAGGTCGGGTTCGGCGATCGGCCAGACGGGGCCGATGCGGCCGAGATCGGCAGCCTTGGCCGAAGCCGTGCGTTCAGAACAGACGCACAGCACGGCCCAGCACACGATCGCGCGGGATATAGCCGATGTCCGCATAGCGGGAGTCCAGCGAAAGCGGGTGCGGGGTCCACACCCAGTAGTGATCCGGCGGCACGACGCCGACCGGGCCGGGCAGCAGGTCGCCGCGTGAGCTGGTGGTTTGCAACTCGCCGACGTATTGGCCGTTGACGAAGACCCGGCGGTCGTCCGCATCGCGGGAAATCGCGTCGCCGGGCAGGCCGCGCGCAATCTTCGTGAACTTCAGTTCCCTCGGATAGAAGCGGTTCGGCGGCGGGATGAAGGCGATGGTGTCGTTGCGGCGCGCCGGCAGCGTGCCGAGTTCCACCCAATAGACGAGGCCCGGCAGGCTGTCGCTGACGAGGTTGAACCACGGCCGGTAGGGCGTCAGTGCGTAGACCAGCTGCTGCACCGCCAGGCCGGTCAGCATCGAGGCCGCCAGAACGAGCATCTTCCACCGCGCTCGGCGGAGGCGCGGCGACGTGCGTGCATGGTGCCACCATGCGGCAACGTGGGCGGTCACGGCGCCGCCTCGCGAGAGGATTCGGCCGAAAGCCGCTGCTGCAAGGCGATGCGCAGTTCCGGCGTGCGGTCCGGCGCACCGCTGAGCACGGCCGGCGCGTTGAGCAGCACGATGCGTCCCTCGTCCGAAAGCTCGGTGAGGGAGGCTTCCAGTGCGCTGGCGAAGCGCTGCACTTCCGCCTGCTGCCGCGCTTGGTTCCAGTCGCGCTGCGACACGGTCGCGACGTGCTCGGCCAGCACGCGGTCGATCTGCACGACCGCCATGGCAGGCGGCGGCGAGAGCCAGCGCAAGGTCAGAACCGTCAGCAGCGCGCTGCTCAGGCCGATCGCGCAGGCCAGTGCCAGCGTCGACGCCATCGGCGCAGGGGAGGGCGCTTCGCTCATGTCTGCGCCTTGCGCTGCGACGAACGACGCACCAACTCGTCCACCGCCTCGACCAGCGACAGACCGCGGGCCTGCGCGTCCTGCACGAACTGGAACTCGGCGCTCTGCGTCGAGTACAGCTTTTCCGAGAACGGATCGACGATCAGCCGCCCGACCGACACGCCTTCCGGCCCCTTGATCGCGAGTTCCGAATACATGCCGTCCTGCTTGTCCAGCGACAGCAGCAGTTCCTGCAGGCCGTCGTCCATCGCGATCTGCTGCTCGGCGCGCGCCTTGTGCACCGTCTCGGCCTTCTGCCGCAGCAGACAAAGAAAGTCGCTGTTCTCCAGCGCCGCGCGCGACAGCGCGGACTTGTAGTAGTCGTTGATGCTCTGCGTGATGGTCATGAATGCGCCGCCATACTTGCGGGCGGTGCGGTAGCCGCGCTCGATGAACTTGCCGGCCTGGCCCTGGCCCATCAGCTGCCAGGCCTCGTCGATGATCGCTAGCTTGCGCACGGAGCGTTCGTGCCGGTACATCTCTTCGGTGATCGACAGCATCAGCGACAGCAGCACCACGGACTGCAGGTCCGTCATGTTGACGAGGTCGTCCAGCTCCAACACCACCAGCGGGTTGTGCAGGGCGATCGTCGAGGCGCCGTTGAAATAGCGACCGTAGCTGCCGTCGCGCGTGTACGGGAACAGCATCGTCGCCAGATCGCGCGCGGCCTCGTCATGAGCGCCCATCACCGTAAGCTCGGCGGCGACCGCAGTCGGTTCGGCATCCGCGCCGTACTTCTTCCAGCTCGCGACGATGGCCTGCTCCAGCACTGCGAGCTGCAGCGGCGACAGCGGGGCGTCCGGCGAGGCCATCTGCGCATGCAACTGCTTGAGCAGCGGCAGCTCTTCCTCCTGGAATTCGTCTGCATTGACCGTCGAAAACGGATTCAGGCACGGCCGTTCGGCGCGGGAGAAGCTCACGTACTGACCGTCGAGCAGGCGGCAGATGTTCAGATAGCTCTTGCCGGCATCGATGATGCTGACGCGCCCGCCGGTGGAGCGCGTGGCCACCACCATCTCGTTGGTGAAGAACGACTTGCCGGCGCCGCTGGTCGCCGCGACCGCGACGTTGTAGTTGCCCTTGCGGTTGTCGAAGAAATCGACGAACTGCACCTGGCCGCGCCGGCCGAAGGTCATCAGCAGCGGGGTTCCCGTGCCTTTCCATTCGGCCGTCAGCGGCGCTGTATTGACCGCATTCCAGGTCAGGCGCGAGCGCAGCAGCCCGAGCCGCTTCAATTCGTCGGCGAGCATGGGGCCTGCGGTCATCGGCAACGCACAGCGCAGCGCCGTCAGCGCCGTGAAGCGATCCTGCGACAGCTGCCAGCCCTGCGATTCGAACACCGAACGCAGCCGCTGCAGGCAGAACTCCTCCTCGCCGGCCCGCGCGAAGGCGACGATCTGCCAGTGCGAGCGCAGCAGCCTGTGGCCGTCCTCCATGTTGCCGACCACGTAGTCCCAGTCGGCCTTGCGCTCCTTCCAGGCCGGCACGAAGCGCCCGACCGGCGAATCCATCATCTGCGTCGCCCGCGCCGCCTTGAGCCGCGCGCTGCCCAGCGCCGCAACCTGATCGGTCACATGGATGGTCTGCGTGTACAGCACCGGGCAGGGCAGGCGCTGCACATTGGAAAACAGCGCGCCGATCAATTCGCCCGACTGCCAGCCCGCCCAGTTCAGCGGGAACTGCCGCACGGACAGGGGCAACACGGACACATTGAATCCCCGATGGATCAGGGACAGGCAGTCGCGCCCGACCAGCAGCAGCGTGTCGCGGTCGATCACCTGTTCCGCCAGCGGCACCTCCGGGTCCCAGCGCCACCTCGTCCGCGGCTCGGGCGAGGGATTCAGCATGCCGTCCAGCGTGCCGATGAAGCGCTCCGCGTCCACGCGCAGATGGCCCATGTCGGCGCTCGCGAGAATGCCCTCGATCGCCGCGCGCACGCGCATCAGGTAGTCGAGCTCGGAAGCGTCCGGCTGCCGCGGATCGATCGGCCGCGTCACGCTGAACAGCACCCGCCAGTCGCGCAGCAGGAACACCTGCGAATCGAACAGAGACGCCCAGCAGCCGCCCCGAAGGTACGACGCCCGACGGTCGGCCAGCACCGAGAACAGGCTGCCGTCCCGAGGCCGCGCCTCGCGCCACCGGTCCAGCAGGCCATGGACGTCCGGATCGGCCCACAGCGTGATCTGGACGCAGGTGCCTGCCTTCAGCCCCTGCGAGAACAACCCGGCCAGCACCTTGATCCGTTTCAGGTCCATGCCCACGGCTGGCGTGGCCTCGAGGACGAAGCCGGCGGCGTCCCCGTTGAAGAACAGTTGTTTGTCGGGGTCGTAGCTCTCGTACGGCAACAGCCCGGACACGCGCCGTGCCGATGCGATCCGTTGCATCTCCGCAACCGTCGGCGGCGGCAGCCCCCGGTCGAACAACGCGCCGGGCGGCTCCTCCGCGAACCACCGCTTCAGTTCGGCGCCGACGCGGCCGCGCAGGCGGTCAAGGCTCGATGGGGCGAGGGATTGTTCGCGGATGTCCATTCCAGGGTTCGGCAGGCAAGCGATGAAGGTGCTTGCTCGAAGCCTGGGGGAAGGCGTTCACGGCGCGGAACCGGAAACTTCGCTGGTCGGTGAGGCGATTTCTTTCGCGATTCGAGGTCCGCTCTGTGCCATAAGCGGACGCTTATTTGATCGCTCTCGCCTCCACGACAGCTCGTTTCAGAGATGTGACGGCGTCTTGAAATCCTCGAAGGCCGTCCACCGTCGCGAAAAGTCAGATTTATGACGCAATCTGCGTTTTTTGGGGAAATCTTGGGCGGATCGGGGCCCGATATCAGGATTTTCGTGGCAAGCTAGATCCGTCTCATTGACGTAACCCACCGCTAGGTTGCACTTGGCCTCCTGATGTCCGACCCGAACCCAATCCGCACGTCCAGCTCCAATGAGCCCTCCATCAGCCCGATCACCGAAATACTTCATGCTGGCCGGCAGCGTCTCGCTGTCGGCCAGGTCCGAAAACGTGAAACGCGCACATGAGTTTGTGCGAGCGTTCGTAGCGGCAGTGCTAGAGGCGGGCGACGGGTTCGTCGTCTACGTGGCCGCCGAAGCGTTCAACGAGGCGGGTGAACCGGTGCTTTTCGACTGGTCCGTTTTGCGGCAGATCGATGCTCTGCTGCCCGGCGAGGCGGAAGTGCCACGTGCCGTAGTGGTCTTGTCGGAAAAAGGCCGTATCGAAAAGATGAGCCCTGAGCAGCGTGGCCTTATTGGGTCCATGGCTGGCCGACGCCTCATCGAGATTTCGACCATTCCGGACGATGTCGTCACGGGTGGCAATATCGTTGAAGCCCAGATCGATCGCGCTGCGGGGATGATTGCATTGGGCGGTGGCAAGGGCGTATCGGACCGCGCCTACAAGATGATGAAGCTGGGCCGTCCGGTTTATCCTCTCGACCTCAAGATCGGCGCCCTCGGCGAGGATGGTCACGGTGCGGCAGCCCTGCATCGGGCGTTCATGAACGGTCCTTTGTCGTACTTCAGCCACACTGGCGAGGCGGCGCGCACCAGCAGCTTGGCGCTCTCCCTGGAGGAGCCGGGCCAGCCGATTCCCGACATCGCAGCAAAGATCGCGAAGTTGATTAGGGCCGAGATCCAGGCACAAGAACTCGCGGCACCCACCGATGTGCTGATCTTGACTGCGCTACCAATCGAACTGAGTGCAAGCTTGGATGCGTTCGAGATCGACGACGAGACACCTGCGGCCAAGACGGAGATCGGCCAGAACTACTTCCGAGCCCGGGTCGTCAGCGCCACGGGAAAGTCCGTGATCTGCACGATCGCCAGCTTTGGAACCGCCGGCAACGTCGATGCTGCCGCGGCAACGGCAAGCTTGCTCGCGGAGTTCAAGCCGAAAAGCGTGGTAATGCTCGGCATTGCAGCCGGAATGCGCGACAAGTGTGCTTTGGGGGACGTCGTGATCTCAGACCGGATCGTTGCCTATGAAGGCGCTGCCTTGCTCGCCGGCGGCGACGTTGCCTCGCGGCCTGAGACGTTCCGGCTTGGGCTGCCGATCCAGCAGGACGTGACCCTGTACCTAGCGCGTGGTGATGCCCTAAAGCGGCGCCTCGATCAAGCGTGGGCCCGGCAAGGGCTGGCGCTTCCAGCGTCGTCGCAAGCCGGCGTGGTGTCCAACGACATTCGACCCAAGCCGGCCACGATTGCCAGCGGCGAGAAACTCTTGCGGGACCCAGACAAGTTCCGTCAGCTCCGCGAGATTCAGGGCAAGATCGAAGTCGCGGAGATGGAGGCTGTGGGGGTGTTTACCGCCTGTCAGCAGCACGGGACACCCGCGTTGATCATCCGCGGGATCAGCGACTACGGCGACGAAACGAAAGACAACACCTTTCACGAGCTCGCGGCGAAGGCGGCGGCCGTGGCAACGGCCGATTTCGTCGCGAACGGTCTGACGACGTAACCCGATAATATTAAACAGTAACAAGTGCCTTTGAGCATCAAAGGAGAACCAATGGCTTTATCCAATGCACAACTGCTTTGGTACGACAGCAACGTCCTGCGCCTGCCCCAGGACAAGCGCACCGAATACCACGCCCAGGTCGACCGGCTCATCTCCGAGCTCCGCAAACACATGGCTGATTTCGATGAGCTGACCATCAAGAAGGTCATGAAGGCAGGGTCTTTCGCGAAATTCACGATTCTCCGGAAGACCAACGAAGACCCGGTCGATGTCGACGTGATGTTCTATCTCACCGGCGATAACGTCAGCCACAAAACCTTCAAAGACCTGAGCGATGTGATCTACGCGAAGCTGGCGAAGATCTACCCTACCAAGAAGGTAGAGGATTTCGAGCTGCAGCGTCGGGCTGCCACGGTGCAGTTCGTCGGCTCGGGCCTCGCGGTCGATATCGTCCCGGTCCTTCAAGACCCCAAGCGGCCCGACTATGGCTGGCAGTTCGATATCCAGGACGGTTCGAAGAACGAAACCTGCGCCCCGTGCCAGATCCAGTTCGTCGTCGACCGCAAGAAGCAGGATGCGCACTTCCGGACCCTGGTCCGCCTGGCCAAGCGGTGGAAAAACTACACGACGCCCTCGGGCCTCAAGTCCTTCCACATCGAGCTGATCATGGCGCATCTGCTCGAAGTCGATGGATCAGGCGGAAGCATCGAAAAGCGATTTCGCGACTTCCTGCTTTACGTCGCGCAATCCGAACTCAAGGAGCGGGTCGACTTCGTTGAGAACCGCAAGTCACCGGCGTTTTCGTTTGCTGATCCGGTAGTGGTGATCGATCCCGTGAATAACAGCAACAACGTGACGTCGCGAATCTCCGAGACGGAACGCAAGGAGATTTGCCAAACCGCCCAAAACTCGTGGGAGGTCGCCTGCCGCGCCTCGGAAGACGATGATCTCGACGCCTGGAAGGAGGTCTTTGGGCCCCGGTTCAAGGTAAAGGAGGAGGAATGAGCACTACCCAGACCAAGACGACGACCTTCACCAGCGAAGATATATCGAAGGTAATCCGCAGCTTCACCACCGAGCTCAAAATGATCGCGTCGAGCACGCGGGGCATGACGGAAGCCGAAGCCGCGAAATATGGCCATGACATCGAGTATCTCGCGCAGCATAGCTACCTGAGTCTGGTCGATGTCACCTTGTACAGCAATGGCAAGGAGGAGAATGCCGTCCAGTACACGGTTCGCGATGGGACCAAGGACCTGACGCCATCTAAGCCCGGCGGCGTTATGTGGCGCAGGCTGGAGAACCCGAAACTTCACGTCACTGTGCGTTTGACGATCGCCTACACCCCCCAGGTCGAGCAGGCGGTCAAGGCGAAGCTTTATATCAACTGGCAGACCACCAACTTCGATCTCAGCCATCCGAACCTCAAGAAGAAGGATGGCCGCGACTTCACCAGCAACGGCTATGGCATTAGCAGGACGGATTTCGAATGAGCAGCACGGTTTTCGAGAGCCGGACGGTTCTCCCGAATGAACTCATCACTGATCGGGCCAAGACCCTACTGGGCTTCGGGTCGCTCTACGACCGGGTGAGCAAGCAGCTGCAACTGATCCTGCATGCGGACAGGGTAGAGGCCTGGAGCCGCCAGAAGCACCACAAGTCACTTGCGATCGTCGGACTGCTTCGCGGCCAGTATCCCTTTGCCATCTTCTACGGTGACGTGGGTACTGGCAAAACGGCCATGGCCGAAGCCGTTGGCAACAAGATCGCGATCGACTCCGGAACCGAGGACTCGGAGCTTTTTAAGCTCAGCAACCGCGTCCGTGGTAGCGGGAACGTGGGCGAGATGGGGACGCTGATCACCGAGGCTTTTGCGGAGATCAAGAAGGCGATCGGCAAGAATCGGCGTGCCATCCTGGTCATCGATGAGGGCGACTCTCTGGCCGCGTCACGTAGCCAGCAGCAGAGCCACCACGAGGACAAGGTCGCCGTGAACACGGTGATCCAGGCGATCGATGAATTGCGATCGGCCCGCGGCCGGATCTTTACGATCCTATGTACCAACCGGATGTCTGCACTTGATCCGGCTATTATCCGTCGCGCCTCGATCATCGAGCACTTCCAGCGGCCCACCGACGACCAGCGCGCCGACCTGTTCGAGATGGACTTGGGCGATCTTGAGCTGACGCCCAAGCAGGTGAAGGCGTTGGTCGCCGCAACGGGAGCCAGGGACAAGCAGCCAGCTTGGACCTACTCCGATATCCGCACCCGCCTATATCCGGCCGCAATCGCACTGGCATATCCGGACGCTGCGCTGACTTTCTCGCATTTCGAGTCCGCGCTTGCAACACTGGAACCGTCCCCGGCGCTCGCCGACTAGCTACTGAAAGCAACCTTGTTTCCATCAAGATCCAATAATGAGTAAAAAGTACGAGGTCTTCATCTCGGTGGACATCGAGGCTGCAGGACCGATCCCAGGCGAGTACAGCATGCTCACCGTGGGCGCCTGCCTCGTGGAAGATCCAGCCAGGATGTTTTCCTGTGCCATCAAACCGGTCAATGACCGCTTCGTGCCGCAGGCTCTGGAAGTCACCGGCTTGTCGATGGCCAAGTTGGCAGAAGAGGGCCTCGATCCGGAGATGGCAATGCGGCAGTTCGAGGCTTGGATCGCTTCGACCCTTGATGGTCAGGGCTCGCCCGTATTCGTGGGTCTCAATGCCCCTTTCGACTGGTCTTTCGTCAACTACTACTTTCACCGGTTCCTAGGGAGGAATCCGTTCGGTTTCACAGCACTCGACATCAAGGCTGTTTACATGGGCGCAACCGGATGCTCATGGCATGACACGCGATCGAGCGAAATCGCACGGCGTGTTCATCCGAACTCCAAAGGTGACCACAACGCCCTTCGTGACGCGCTTTACCAGGCTGAGCTTTTTCGTCTGGTGCGCAGCATGAAGCTTTCCTGATTTGAGTTGAAGGTGCGCGAAATCACGTTGGTATTATCCGATTTCCTGAATGTGCATTGTCTTCCTGCCGTGCGATTAGCGGGCGAAGACTAAGGCGAGACCAAGGCGGCAATTGGGTCGTCGCAGCCCCCTTAAAGCTAGGTTTGCACGTCCAATTGTCAGGCAACGACTGTCCGCTTTGGGCTGATTTCAGCCCATCAGCGCAAATTCTCAACCATCCACTCGCTGTTCCCGATTCGGACGTAGACAGACGCTGCGTCGTGAAAGTCGCCTTCTCCGTCCACGTACGGAAGGACGTTGATGCGCAGAACCCGCGGTGCCGAAAGCGAGGGTTCGCCGTGTCCCGACGTGGTCGGTTGTGTCGTGCCGGCGATGTCAGGCGCCTGCAGTGGCTCCGCTTGGCCGGTCGCTGCCGCATGTATCCGGCTCACGGATCGGCAGCCTCCCGAACTGATGGGGGCGCCGCACGAATACTTCGGCGTCGTCGAGCATCCGAGCAGGGTGGCGCTGGCGACGAGTATGGCAAAGAGGATCTTCATGGTGATGCTCCTCAGCGGTGATTCGGCGCGATGACGCTACCTGGGGTTGACTCGGCGGCAGAGGCATCCTGCGTTCCGCGGCGCATCACACGTTCGAACGCCTCCGGCAGGCGTACGCCTTCGTTGAACACCACGTCGGTGTGCCGCCCGCCTTCGATCTCGATGATCGGATACAGCTCGTTGGCGCGGTCGATGTAGTAGTCGGCGATGCGTTCCAGGGCGTTCGCCGTGCCCTGGGCGATGCCGTGTTCGGCGATGTCGGATGGCGGGATGGTCGAGACGGTGCCCAGAGCACTGGTTGCGGTCTGCGTGTAGGACTGTGCGATGGCGGAACCGACGCCACCGGCGATGCCCGCGAACAGCGCCCGCGCGATCATGGCGCCTTGCTTGCTGACGAGCCGGCCGCGCAGGCCGACCTTGCCGTCTTCGCCGGACACGTAGCCTTTGACCGGCAGTTCCATGACCTCGCGCGATTGCAGCACGCAGGACAGCAGCTCCAGCCGGATGTAGGCGCGCTCCGAGCTGAGGTCGCCGTAGCCGGCGCCGGTGACGAAGCATTCGCGGACCTGCTGGCGGTCGCGGTTCGGCAACCAGGCGTTGTCGGCCAGGCGCAGCAGCACCGGGTGCGGATTGGTCTGCGCGAGGCCGCCGGTCGGTGCGTCCAGGCCGGAAAGCAGGGTGGCGGAGACGAAGCTCACGGGCAGGAAGTTGTCCAGCGTGGGTTCGCCGCCGGAGGCGGCCTGTCCGCCGGATCGGCTGCTGACGGAAATGCTCATGATGCTGCCCGGTGAACTCGGTGCGACCGGCGCTGTTCCCGACGTTGGAATCGGGGGTGGCCGGGGTGGCGCTGAGGATGCCCTCGTGGCCGTGCTGGCGCCGGGCAATGGCGGTAGCGGCGGGCGCTGGGCGTCGGTCCCGTTCCTGCGGTCAGTGCCCGCATCGTCTCGCTGATCGTCCACTCGCTTACGGTCGATGCTGCGCGGAACTTTCGATTCGTCCTTGCGATCGAGTTGGTCGCGCAGCGCCCCGAGGTCCTTGCGCAGTTGATCGTTGTCCCGCCGCAGGGCCTTCAGTTCGGCTTCCGATCGGCTGATCCAGATGTCCATCGGGTCGATCGAGCCGGAGGGTTTGCCGAAGTCGGCGGAGTAGTCGGTCGACGGATCGACGCGATGCGCTCCGCCCGCCTTGCGCCGCGGATCGGACAGCCACAGCCCGAAGACGACGATGGCGATGACGGCCGCGAACGCGCCGATCGTGATCGCCGTCTGGCGCTTGCGGATCGTCTCGCTCGTCGGCAGCTTCGGCAGCGGCATCAGCGCCCCCTTGCGAGATAGACCTCGGTGCTGCCGCCGGGTGGCACGGTCGGGGTGCCGATCGCCACGGCGCAGAGGTCGTCGTAAATGTGAGAGAAGCGGGACTCATCCAGGTGCAGTTCGGCCTTGGAGGTGTTGCGGAGGGTCCAGACCTCGCCGCGGAGTGAGGCTCCGTTCCAGCGCTCCACCAGCCGCAGCTGCGTGCCATCCCAGCCGCGCAGCTTCTGGTCCAGGTGCTCGGCGGCGTATTCCGGTGGAATAGCACGCGGCGAGCTGGCCATGCCGCGGATCAGCGTCTTGATGCGCTGCAGGTGGTCATCGGCCAGGGTGCCGCTCGGCGTGGCGACCGGCGCCGGTCGCGGCGTGGGCTTCAGGTGGATCGTCTGCGACGGCACGTCGGCGACGCGCGCCGCCAGCGTGTAGGTGGCGCCGAATTCGTCGCGCACGAAGAAGCTGAACACCTGTCCCGGCGCCTTGCCCAGCGGGCGGATGTAGATTTCGCCGGCTTCTGCATCCGGCTGTGCCTGCATGGCGCCTTCGACGGCCCAGACCTTGGCGATGTGGCGGCCGTCGCTCATCGTCAGGCGCGTCAGCTCCTGCGCCGAGACGGTCACCTCGACCGCACCGCCGTCGCCGACCGCGACGTCAGCCGCCCGGCCGCAGGGCGTCGCCAGCATTAACGCCAACGTCAGCATGAGCGTCAGGGCCGGGCGGGCGAGGCCGGTCCGCGAAAGGATCGCGTTCATCGGTTTCTCCAAATTCCGAGACGAACAGCCGCGCGTCCCGGTAGGTGAATTGCAGGCGGTAGGTCACGCGCTGCGAGGGCAGCAGTTGCTCGCCGACCATCGGCGCCCGGTTGCCGGTAATGGCGACCTGCCGATCGGCCTCGCGCACGCGCACGGACAGCGGGTGGAAGACCTGGGCCAGACTGTTGCGTTCGATGCGCTCGGCTTCCAGGCGCAGCGTCGCGGCGAGCCGTGCATGTGCTCGCGGGTCGACGTGCTCCAGGAACAGCGCGGACCGGCCGGGGAAGTTGTCCTTCTGATAGGTCAGCACCAGATCGCTGAAGAACAGGCCCATCTGCTCCAGGTACTCGCGCGAGACCTGCTCGCCGTGCACCCAGAACGCCTGACCGATGGTTGCCGGCGTCACGATGATCCGCTCGCTGGTGCTGGCCGTGAGCAGCCTGCCGGTCAGCAGCAGATTGGACACGCCGAGCATCAGCGCGAGCGTCATCCACAGGTTTCGGCGCCGAATCGCCTCGGCGAGCGCGCTGGCATAGCGCCGGTACTCCACCGTCAGCCCCCGATGTACTCGCGCACATGGCTCGGCGCCGGAGAGCGGAACCACCAGTCCGACGGGCTGTACCAGTACAGCGCGCGAATCACGAAGCCCTTGCCGCCCGCCTGCTTGAGCCGGGCATAGGCGCGGGCCGCCGCCAGCCCGGATGCGCAGCCCACCAGGAACATCAGCGCACTGCCCATCAGGCTGAACAGGATGACGCCGCAGAGGAACACCGCGGCGTCATCCAGCGCCCACATGAAGAACAGCGGCGGATCGTCCAGCGTGCGCGGAATGTAGAAGCGCTCTTCCATCGCCGATCGATCAGTAGATCAGGGCCGAACCGAAGATCTGATCGATGATGGTGGGCCCGAGCGCTCCGAAGATCGCCAGCACCATGCCGGCCGCAGCGATCACGACCTTTCCGGTGCCGGCGGCCACGCCCATCATCACCAGCCCACCCGTGATCGCGATGCCCCGGCCCAGATAGCCGGTCGCCGCGTCGTAGATGAACTGGTAGAAGGCGAGGAACTCCTCGCCGGTGGTCGAGGCAAGCGCTGCCAGAGGCAGCAGCAACAGCAGGCCCGGCAACAGCAGGGAATGGTGCGGCGGCTCGTGAGTTTCGGGGGCCGGCGAGAGATACTTCAAAACAGCGTTACGGTATTTCATGGGGATTACTCCAGTGAATGGCGCGAAACATCGATTGCCCCGCTGGTTGCGCGAGACCGGCGGAGCGCCGATGGCTGAGTCCCCGGACCGGGGCTCACTCGGATCGGGTCGGCGCGGCGGGCGGACCGAGCTGCCGTGCGACGCGCCGGGCATATGCCTCCTGGCGCTCGCGAGCAGAGGGCGAGCGCGCCGTCCCCGCGTTGTAGGCGCCGACGGCCTGCCAGGTGTAGCCCAGCCGGTGGATGTTCCCCGCCAGCACCCAGGCGCCGACCCAGATCGAAGTGCAGGGCTCGTAGAGCGACTCCGCTGCGATACCCATCTCGCGCAGGGCAGGGAGCCAGCGCGAATTGATCTGCATCAGGCCGATATCCCAACTCCCATCCGGGTTGAGGTGAACGGCAAGTGGATCGAGACTGCTCTCGGTTCGGGCGATGGCGATCAGCAGTTCTGGGGCGATGCCGTAGTGCTGCGCCGCGGCGCCCAAGCAGTGGCACCACATCGACGAAGACTCGCCCGCGTGCACACCCGCGGAGTACGCGGCGATTGTTGCTGCCCGGAGCAGTTCTCGAAGTATGCGCTGCCACAACTCGTGGCTCCCGACTCATTGCCGACTGACGCGGCGGTGCAGGTCAGGGTGCGTGGGGGCGGGCGGTCGTGGTACCGGAAACTCCGCTGAGTTTGGGGGTAATTCTGAGGGAGCATTGGCGGAGCCGGCTGGCGGCTTTGTGCCAGAAGCGGTCGCTCATCCAGCATGATTTTGTTTCGGCGTCATAGACTAGCTACTCGCGAGTCGCTAGCCTTTCGGAGCGAGCTGCTCCCAATAATGTTGTAACGGAGGGGTTTGCATGGCTTCCGAAATCGATGAGTTGAAAAGCAAACTGGAACTGAGCTTCCGATTGGTGGACACCGCCTATTTATTTCGAAATGAACAGGTAAATGATTCCGCCAAGCGCACAGTAATGCGAGTTCAGCTGATACAGGTAGACAACCTGCTGGTGATGGTGCCCAGGCTGAAGAATCTGATCTTTGGCAGCAGACAGAGCAGTGATCGCACTGCGCTCGAAGAGGCGATTGACGAGCTGAAAAAGAGTTACGTCAACTCCTACGACCTCATCAGAGACAAGGTCGCAGCTCACGGCCAACAATTGGACGCAATGTCCTGCTTTTACGCCTGGGGCGACCTGGATTATTCGACGACGGAAGTGCTGTACGGCGACATCAAACATCTTCAGTCTTTGGTCGAGGCGGCGCTAGACCATCGCTTCCCCACGATCCCGGACTACGCGCCTTTGGATATTGCCGGCAACGCGTACCTTTCTGTGCCGACCGGGGCAGAGATCCGGCTCGACCGCTTTGCGGCCACTCGGCCCAACACGGGCTACATGCTCCCGCTGTGCTCTTCGCAGGACAAGGCCCAGATCGTCCTTTCAATTCTGGATTTTCTGAACGTGGATTTTGCAATCACCGCGATCGTGGATGATCCGAAGACGCTTTACAGACGGTTTCTATTTGAGATTGGTTGGTTGATGGCCGTGATCGACTTGTGTTCACTCATCGATAACCTGTTCGTCGATGACACTTACGGTAAGTCCCTATTAAGCGAGTGGAAAGACGCCGGTGTGGTAGGGCACAGCGACTTGCTTCGCTTAGAGGGAGCGCGCGACGTGGCGCTTGAGAACGCCCTCCGCTTGTCTCGAAACAAATTGGGGGCGCACATCGATCGGACAGAGGATATCCAGGTGCTTCTGGATAGATATTTCTCTCTGGACCTAGGAAAAATAGATCGCTACTTCGGCATGCTGATTGATGGCTTCTACGCTGCGTGCAGGAAGGATTTCCGCACCAGGATGTTTCTTATCCACACCAGCCCCATCACTCGCATGGTGAACATCTCAGGCGAAGGTCGGCCGTTCGACGACAGATGACCGATGCATCTCTCGCTAGCAAAAACATAGCTTGCTGCCACACAACTCCACCGTCCGCTTTGGGCTGAAAGCGGACGCGAAAAAGAAGAGGGTCGCGTGGCGACCCTCGTATTATCGACTACAACAGCAACTGTTTCGCCAAGGCGACCTCGATCGAGTCGTCGTCCTGGTTCAGCACATCGAGCCCGGTGTCGGGCATGTCGCCGGACGTGGACTGGCTGACGGCGATCTTCCTGGCCATCAGCTGCAGGCAGGTGATCTGCGTCGTACCGCCGTAGCCGAAGAAGTGCACGTCGACTGGCTGCTTCTGGCCGATGCGCCAGGACCGGCGTGCGGCCTGCTGCAGGGTGTAGACGTTGTAGCCGGTCTGCAGGAAGGCGATCGTCGGAAAGTCGAGCAGGTCCAGACCGGTCTTGACCAGTTCCGGGTTCGTGATGAGGACATCCACGCCACGATCCACCTGTTCGAAGATCCAGTCCTCGCGCCGGCTGGTGTCGATGCTGGCGCGGAGCACGGCGGCCCGCAGGCCCTCGGCTTCGCACATCGCCTTGAGTCGCGACGTGGTGTCGCGCGTTCCGGAGTAGACGCTGTAGACCAGCACCCGCCGCCCCTGGGCCTTCTCGGCCTTCTCGGCCTTGCACAGGGCGATCACTTCGGTCTCCTTCGGCATCGCGTCTGCGCCGTCGAAGATCGCCGGCACGTGCGCGAGCACGGACCGCGTGCGGGGATGCCGCACGACTTCCTCGCGAAACGCGCAGTCGGGCCATTCCAGCAGCACGTTGAGGACGACGCCGAGCAGGCTCTTGTCGCCGTGACGCAGCGCCTCCTTCATCGCGCCGGTCAGGGTGAGGCGGAGACCGTGGTAGGCCTCCGATTGATCGGTGCGCATCGGGACGTCGTGAAAGTGCTCCAGGTACGGCGGCAGCACGCCTTCGCCGATATCCCGGAGCTTGAGGAACGCCGTGAACGGCAGCACGTAGCGCGCGATGCCCTGCGGCCCAAAGCCCGGTGCCTTGACCGTGGTGACGCTGACCTTGCGGCCTCGTGCGGTCTTGTGCGCGCTGCCTTCGGTTTCCTTGTAGATGTCCTTCAGCACGCCGTGATGGCGCATGAAGCTCATGGCCGCCGCGCCGAGCGAACCGCGCACGTAGCGGTAGCCATCCTCGATCATCCGTTCCGGCATGATCCGCCACAGCAGGTGGAAGAGGTCATCAGCGTAGCCGCCCATCAGGGTGCCGGTGAGCAGCACGACCTTGCGGACCTTGGCGGCCAGCACGGCCATCGCCTGACCCTGGGCCGAGCCGTCGTTCTTGTACTCGTGGCCTTCGTCCACGATCAGCAGGTCGAAGAAGCCATCCGGCAGGTAGCGCTTGATGAACTCCGTCGCCTGGTAGCCGCCCTGGCCGAACGAGAATTCCATCGTCGCCATGGCCTTTTCCATGCGCCGGGCCTGGCGGTCCGAGAACACCAGTTCGCCGTCCTCGTCCATCAGGTTGACGAACTCGTAGACGTTGTCCTCGATCATGCCCGCCAGGGGGCCTTCGCCGAAGCGGCCGATCAGCCTCTCGGCGGTCGCCGGCCCGATCGTCGGGATCTGGCACAGCGAGGACTTGAGCAGTTCGCGCCGCGGCTGCGGCGCCCCGTTGGGACGCATCAGCGTCCAGAGCGGCGAAGCGCAGCCATCACACTTGAGGCGCTTGTCGACCGGGAAGGTTTCCACGGTGTAGGGCATCTGATCGGGATCGAGGGTCGCGATGCCGCAGTGTGGACAGACGACGATGGCTTGCAGCTGCGGCTCGCCGACGGGTTCGCCCTGGTCATCGGTGCGCTGGATGTGGCGGCGTCGTACGGCGTAGGCCGGCTTCCAGTGGAAGCCGAGGCGCATGCGCACGCGGCCGAGCACGAAGAATTCGGGTCCGTCGTGACCCGGATGCGCCGGATCGCGCAACTGCAACAGCTTGCGCAGCGTGTCCGGGCCGTTGAGCACGGTGACCCGGGCGCCGGTCACGGTTTCGAGGATTTCCCGCCGCCATTTGTAGACCAGGTGCGGCGGCGAGATGACGAGGAAGCGGCGGTAGCCTTCGCAGCGATGCAGCACCGCGGCGATGGCGATCGCCATCATGGTCTTGCCGGTGCCCATTTCCGCATTGACGACGGCGGCGGGTTGGCCGGCGTCGACGAGCAGGCGGGTGACGGCCTGGACAACGCCGCGCTGTGCGGCGAACGGCTTGCGCTTCAGGCCTTCCATCACCGCGTCGCGGCGAGCGTCGGGGGTTCCGTCGTAGACCGGTGGATTCTGAGCTGTGACGGCAGCCAGCAGGCTGTCGCCGAAGTCCGAGACGAACTCGGGTAGGGGAATGACGGCGGCAGACGGATCGTCGGCCAGCGTGTCGGGAACAGGTGTTTCGAGTGACATGGTGCATCTCCTGTGAATGGGCGGTCCACGCAGACGCGAGTGCCCGTTCGGGCACTGGCGTCCCGCGGGATATGGGTGAGAAGGGCGTCTACGCCGCCTGGCGCAGAGACGCGGGTTGGTCGGTGTCGAGCGTCAAACGGCCTTCGCGAACGAGCCGTGAGATTTCGACCTCGACCGCGTCGCTGCCGAGGTCGACGAACACGGCATCGACCTGAATGCCGCGCAGCGGACGAATCCAGTCGTTCTGCCGGAAGACGTCGAGCACGACTTCGTTCCAGTGGTCGAGCAGCGGCAGGTGGGTGACGCTGCGGACCAGGTGCCAGAGCGCAGCCTCGCCGTGCGTGGCATTGCGTTGCAGCAGCAGCGCACGCCGGTTGGCGCGGTCCGGCTCCACCGCGAGCCGGTCATACAGCCAGAGCTGGACGAGGTTGCCGAACAGGTTCTTCGGCGGCAGCCGGCCGCTGAGCTTGTCGGTCGTCGGCATGCGATCGAAGTGGACGGTTTCCGTGCCCTGCGGTCCTTCGACGTGCAGGGAACGCAGGCCGCCTTCCTCGACGGGTACGGACAGCCGGGCGAGCAGTTCCTGGATCGCGGTGTCGCGGCCCCAGAGCGAGCAGAACAGCAGGCCGCCGCGCTCGTCGCGCAGCAGCGCATCGGCGAAGACGCCGGGCAGTTCAACGATGGGGAGCAGCTCCGGCGCGGCCGGAGGCAGTTCAGTGTTCATGTGGAAATCTCCATGAGCAGGGATAGGCGAAGGCGGCCGTGCCGGTGGGGCATCGGTCCGCCAATCGAGGGGTGGAAGCAGGATCGAGAAAGCGCCGGAAAGCGTTTCTGCCGCTGAGCCGATCCGAAGCGGCGAGATGCGACGTGACCCACGTCGCCAGGGAGCAAGCGTCTTTCGGCAACGGTCCGGCGCAGGCCGGACCGCAGCGGAAAAGCGCCTCGACAGGCGTCAGGAAGTGAGGTCGTCTACCCGACGGGATAGCCGTGGCTTTCGAGTACCTGGATCATGTGTGCGCCTTCCCAGGAACCGGGTCGGCGCACGGCCAGGGCAACGTCTTCGAGCAGCATCGCGGCGAGCCGCGGCAGGTCGAGTCGACCGTGCGTATTGGCCTCGCTCTGGTTCATGCGCTCCAGCGCTTCCTCGATGAGCGTGTTGTCGTCGTCCGAAATCTCGACGTGGATTCTGATCACGGTGTGGTCCTCTTGTGGTGATGCCTGGAAGGGCGCTACAGCCAGCCCCGCTCGGAGAAGGACACGCCGCCCTCGGCCGAGACGACGAGGTGGTCGAGCACGCGGATGTCGATGACGGCGAGTGCGGCCCTGAGGCGCTCGGTGAGGGCGCGGTCGGCTGCGCTGGGTTCGGGGCGGCCCGAGGGGTGGTTGTGCGCGAACAGGACCGCGGCGGCGTTGTGCCTCAGCGCGGCCTTGACCGCTTCGCGCGGATAGACGGCGGCGCCGTCGATCGTGCCGGTGGCCAGTGTCTCCACCGCGATCAGGCGATGCTGGCTGTCGAGCCACAGGCAGTCGAAGCGCTCATGGTCGAGCGCGCCGAGGCGGCTGCGCAGGAAGTCCATGACCGCGGACGGACTGGACATGACGCCGAGGCGCCGGCACCGCTTCAGCAGGATGGCCTCGGCGGCGGACAGGATGGTGTCGTAGGTCAGCGGACCCTGGACGATGTAGCGTCCCTGGGTATCGCGCACGAGCGAAGGTCGAACCGCATCGGGGCGGCGGTTGGATGCAGGCATGGAGGCTCTCCGGTGAAGCGCGGACAGCGCTCTGCGGGAGCGTGTCCCGCGCGAGAGGGGAGGGTCGAGGTGACCCGGATGTTCAGGAAGGATCGCCGCCTCGAGGGCGGAAGCACGTTTCGCGATCCGGCGTGCTTTACGAAAAATCGGTGCGTGTGGGCGCTTACCGCATGAGATCACGGCCCTGGCGGTGCGTCGCCGAAGAACCCCGCCAGTCTCAAGGCGCAATATTCGGTGGCCGTGTGCCCGCTCGAGAAATGGGGCATCTCTGGCCACTGTTCGATAGACGTTTCGCGCGGAGGCTTGCCTATCCTGCCCAGGGCAGGCCTTCGATCACAGCGGGGGTATGGCCGCGAGCTGTTGTCGGCTTTGCCGACGCACCCAAAGCCACTTGACGGCCCCAGGGTCTGGATATTCATAATTAACAAATATGAATATAGGAGCGATTCGCCCATGGCGACCACGAGCCTGAGTCTTGGAGAACACTGGGAAGTATTCATCCGCAACGAAGTCGCGAGCGGTCGCTACGGTTCCGCCAGCGAGGTGGTCCGCGATGGTCTGCGTGCGCTTGAAGAGCGCAAGACCAAGCTGGAGGCGCTGCGGACCCACTTGGCCGAAGGCGCTTTGCAGGCCGCACGCGGCGAATTCGTCGGCGACTACTCCTTGAGTCGCCTCATTTCGGATGCGGACGCCGCGGAGTGAAGCCGTCATTCCGGATCACGCCTCGTGCATACAGCGATCTCAAGACCATTGCCCGCTATTCCAGGCAAAAATGGGGGGAGGCTCAACGGGACCGCTACTTGGCGGCCCTGGACAGTCGTTTCGAATGGCTCGCCGCAAATCCGCGGACGGGCAAACACCGGTCCGACATCGAGGAGGGGTACTACTGCTTCCCGCAGGGCGCACACCTGATCTTCTACCTCATGCGGGCCGACGGCATCGACATCATCGGCGTGCCGCACAAGCGTATGGATGTGCTGATGTACTTCGGTGATGCAGTGTGAGCAAGCCGACGCATGGACGGCTGCTGAGGCGGGTTCACGCTATGCCTCGTTCCACTCGAAAGGGGGGGGGCGGAACCGCGATGAAACCCTCACAGGCACTGGCCTGATCACGATGGCCAAGCTGCAGAACGAGGCCGAGCGCGTGCTCGGCGTGCACGTGGACGTGCTGACCCCGAAGTCCTTGCCGGCGCGGTTTCGCGAGCGGGTGCTGCGGGACGCCATGCCGGTATGACCGGCTGGCATGCGCAACAAGCTGATCCACGATGACTGCGAAGTCGATTTCGACCACGTCTGGCAGACCGTCAAGGACGATCTGCCAGACCTGGAGCAAAAAAGTGCGGGCGGCACTACGTGAGCTGTGCCCTGAGTGAACTGGGCAGGGTCACGGGCTAGCGAATCGTCACGACCTGCCCGAATCTCGTCGGCCAGTTGTTTCGGGTCCAGCCGGCCTGCGGCGAAGCGGACCTCGGGCGAGGTGGCCGGAGGAACCGTGTAGCGCTCGCCGGTCCAGACTTCGGGCAGCGGCGGGGCTTCGGCATCACCGTGGCCAATGGCTTCGAGCCGCGCGCGCAGCGCGGTATCGGTGCCGTCGGCGCGACGTCTGCGTCCCAGCACGACGACCTGCCTGAAGGTATCGACCGCCGCGCCGAACACGCGGACGCGATCGAAGTGCGTCGCGATCCAGCCGCTCAGCTCGCGATCAAGGGCGTACACGGGCACGATCAATACCAGCAGGCCGCCGTATTGCAGATCGGAATGGCAGCGCTGATAGAACAGCTTCTCCAGCCGCTGGCGGCCCTTCTGCGAGGTGGCGACGCCCTGCCGGTCCGTCACCAGATCGCCGTACGGCGGATTGAGCCAGAGCAGACCGAACTGCCGCCGGCCGATGACGCAGTCCTGCAGGTCGCCGTGAATGCAGTGGTCGAGCAGCGTCTTGGCGTGCCAGGCCCGCTCCTCGTCGTACTCCACGCCGTAGGCCGTCGTGCGTTCGGAACCCAGATGATGCTTGACCTCGGCCAGCGCGACGCCCTCGCCGCAGCAGGGATCGAGGATGCGCAGTTCGCCGGCCGGGCAGGGTTCGATGGCCTGCAACAGCCGCAGCGTGGTGTCGGCATCGGTCGGGAAATAACCGTTCTTGATGAAGTTGCGCGCGAGGCGCTGGAACATCAGAGCCATGGGAAAACTCCTGAAAGTGAATTGGGAAAGCGGTGGATGGAAGGGCCATCCACCGCGGGATCAGGCCGAGACGGCCTCTGTGGCGAATGCGGGCAGCGGTAGCTGCACGTCTTCGGATTCGGGCGCGGCATCCTGCTGTCGGAAATCCAGCAGGTCGCGCCTGATCCGGTAAATCACGCCGTCATGCCGGCCGCGGCCCCGCAGGGGGCGTGCGCAGACGATTTCGACGGTGCGGACCGAATAGCCCGGAATGATCGACCAGATTTCGCCGACGCGGATCGGCCGACTGTGTCGTTCGTGCCAGAGCCGCACGGCGGCACGCCACTCGGCATTGGCTTCCGGAACCATGTCCAGATAGGCCAGCGGGCAGTGGTAGTAGCAAGGCCCCATGCTTTCGCACAGATCCTTGTAGCCCCAGCCGAATCCGCGCTGGCAGGCCATCAGATCGCAGCCGATGTAGCGCTGCGGAAAGCCCGGCAGATAGCCGGACTCGGTGGTTTTGAAGGTGACTTCGCGGACGGTCCATAGCACATTGCCGCGCACGCAGTGCGCAAGCGTGGCATGGTGCGCTCGGTCGTTGTCTTCGTGACGGACGAGTCGTTCGATCAGTTGCGAACGGGACTGTCCGGGTGTGAATAACCAGCCCATATCGAACTCCTTGTGACGTGGGGAAGGGAACGCTCAGCGGTCGCGCAATTCGTTGCGGTCCGGAGCGGAAGGCGAGGCCGGCGGCGGCAGGCCGCAGGCTTCCGCCAGTGCGGTAGGCGTCAGCCGGCAGCGCGCGCAGCGAGCGTCGAAGCGGCCGATGTACTGGGCCTCGAAAGCCGGCTCGATGACGCCGGCTTCGATCAGGGCCTCGATCAGGCCTTCGTTTTCGGCGTATGCCTTGACGATGATCTGGTCGAGTCCAACCTCGATTTCGGTGTTGACCGTGGCGGTTGCCACCGGCAAGCCGTCCTCGACCAGGCGCAGGCCGATACGGCCGTTGCCGTAGAAGCCCCAGACGGTGGTACAGCGCCAGTTCTTGAACCAGACGTTCATGCGATGTCTCCATGGAGAGAAGCCGGATGGCACGCGCCCGGTCGGGGCTCGGTGCCCCGGCGGGTGGGAGGAACGGCTCAGTGAACGAGCCGTTCCTCGCTGGAGGGTGGGTCGTGGAGAAAGGTCCCGATCGGTGCGATCGCGCAGCTCTGCCGGACCTGAAGCTGCTGGGGTGCGACGATGTCCTCGTCGCCAGGAAGAAACATCGAAATTCCGCTCGGGGTCTTTCCGCAGCGACGCACGCGCCGCTCCGGGAAGACGCCACCGAAGTGGCGTCTGAGCGTGGTTCAGCGGTTCAAGTGGATCAATCGGAAACGGTCCGCGACGCAGACAGGTTTTGAACGCATCTTCGTGCTTCAGTCAGAGGCGGCCTGGTAGCCGGCCAATAGGTAGATGTCGGTCCAGAACCTCTGGCAGGCATTGCAGCGGACTTCCTGGGGTGCAACGCCGGCGTCGATGTCGAGTCCGGCCTGGCCCTCGACATCGCGGGCCCGGCAGAACGGACAGCGCAGACCCTTCGAGCGGATGTATTGGTGATCAGACAGGGGTCGGGGCGATGAAGTCATGGAGAAACCTCCAGGCGAAATGAGACCCGACGAGATATCTCGCTGCGGCGATGGCTTGCCGGCACAGGGGATATCCCCGGGAGGAGGGTGAGAGGGCGGAGGGCGGCTGCTTCAGTCGTCAACCGACAGAATCGTGAGCACCGTTTCCCCTCGATCGCCGGGGCCGGCGATGATCTTCAGCATCACTGCCGGACCGTGGTCGGGGCCGGCAGGGGGTTGAACGGTGAAATCGACCTCGGTCAGCCGGCGGTGCGACTAGGCCCGCAATGCCGAAACGGCCGAGAACAGCAGGAGCAACAGCCGGGCGTCGAAGTCCGCCTGATCGGCACCGCAGTCATCAGTGGATTGAATCAGTGCGCACCGCGTGAGCGCGACGGCGTCCCTGAATCCGACCTCGCGCGCGAGCGGCGTGACGTCGATGAGCATTCCGTCGCGGATCGCCTGGGTGCGCGAGTACAGCGGCGCTTCGCGTTGACAAGCATCGGCAGTGGCAGCCTGCCGGCGAAGGGAAAAGTAAGAACTGGGCAGGTAGGCCCGCATAGCGTCGAACATCGTGTCTCTCCTGGAACGAATCCGGGAGAGCACGCGCCCCGTCGGGGTACGAACGCCCCGGACGGGATACCCGCAGCGCGGGCGAACTGAATGAATGGCCGACGATCCCCGGAACGAACCCGGAGGACCGAACCGTGCTTCCTCGGCCGGCACGGCTTGCGACTGAAACGCAGTCGCCACGTCAACGAGATCGCTGAGACTTTCCACGGCAGTGCAAGCCTTGGGCTGCTTGCGAACCGCTCTGGAAAGTCCCGCAGCCCCAAGCCTTGGGGCTGCGGGACCTGCGAAGGATTCTTGCCGGTGAAGCGCGGGAGTCCGGCAATCGGTCGAGGCGGCGCCGCGGCAAGACGGTGGAAATGGCCGCGGTGCTGGGTGACGGCTTTCAGCCGTGCCCCTGGAAGTCTTCGAGCAGCGTCTTCCCGTGCGAGCTGCCTGTCGGAATCTGTCCGGCCCAGGGTTCGGGGCGCTTGGGCCTAAGCAATCAGGCACGGTCCTGGTGACGCAGCGGACCGTACAAAGGGACCCGGCCTCGTCCCGGCGGCGGGCGGCCGGCGTCGTCGATGAAGGCCGTCGGCCTTCCCGCAGCGTCCGCGACGACAGCCGCTCCGGGAAGGCCGGCGACATGCATCGTCACCGGCCTTGGATGTGGCAGAGGCATTACGACGTCTCGGCGCGCTCCCAGACCTGGCCGACCGGCTGAAACCGATAGCCCAGTTCCTTGAGCTTGTCCCGCTGCGTGCGGAACAGGCCGCGGTCGACGGTCGGGTCGAGCTTGACGCGGACCTCCAGCGGCCACAGCGAACCGAACAGCGTTTGCAATGCGTGTTCGGCGTCGTCTGGGGTGTCGAGGCTGTCGCTGCCTGCGGTGGCCACCGCCGTGTCGAACGTTGCAGTGGCAGATTCGGCAGTGCCGGTGTCGATCGAGACCTGCCCCGTGGATGCGGGTTCCGATTCGATCGGGTCGGGTTCGATGATCGGCGAACGGTCGTCGCCGGCCGGCGCCGCGATGTCTTCCAGGGCGATGCTGCCGAGCCGCGCGCGGACCTCGACCACGGTCCGACCGGCGGCAAAGTAGGTGGAAGGCGTGATGGCGATGATGCCGAACTCGCCCTTGTAGCGGCCCTCATCGTATTCCTCGATGAGGGAGTCCTTGACGGCGAATTCGCCGATTTCGGTCAACAGGCGGCCGACATTGAAGGCGCCGCGGGCGCCGTGGATCGTGCGGATCGCCAGGGTTCCACTGAGCTTGAGCATGGTGAACTCCGGGTTGTGTCGAGTCGAAGCACACCCGCGGCACACCGCCCCGGCGGGGCGACTGCACCGCGGGGGCAGATTTGAATCGGATTCAGGCGATGGCGGTTGCCGGCGCCGTGTCGGCTGGTTCCGTCGGAGCGTCCGATGGCGCCGTATAGACCGTGACGCCGTCCACCTTCGCCCAGGTGATCCGCAGCAGGTGGGCCTTGAGGCTGACGCCGGTCTGGCCCTTGCGCTCACCGTTCTCGTAGACGAAGGTTTCCGGATACAGATCGCCGGTCTTGAAGCCGACCAGCACCTTTTTCCGGGCGTCGATATCGGGCTTGAGCCGGCGCACGAGCGATTGCGCCTCGCGACCGCTGACGCGGCAGTCCAGGCGCGTGTACTCGACCTCGTCGGCCGAGCCGCGCAGTGCGGTGACGTCGACGGCGAGGAAGGCCCCTTTCTTGACCGGCACCTCGCGGGCACGGTTCAGGTACCCGATGCCGGTGGTGTGCAGGTTGAAGTAACGGTCGCCGCCGCTCGTGGCGTCGGCATCGGCAGAATGGCTGGGCATGAGATTCTCCAGGTCATGGATGAGGAATGCAGACCGGAAGAGCGATCCCGATCAGGATGCATCCCCGGCCGGGCGTGCGAGCGCAACTCGCGATTGGATCAACGGATCGACAGCTTCGAGGCTGCGCCACTCTTCCCGATCCGAAGTGGCGTGGGCGCTCGCGGATGCGAGCGGACAAGACGAAGACCGATGACGTCGGGTTTTACGACGAGTCGGATTTCAGAATGGATTGTCCGGACCGGCACCGCATGGCCGCGAGTCGAAACCTCACCGATCCTCGCTGCGGTATCGTCATGGCACGCACGCCGTGGCCGGTTGTCGTTCAAATGAATTACAATCGCCCCCTGTTTCTCGAATGAAGGGGTGCACGATGGCCGCTACTGCTTTGGTTCAGGCGCGCATCGATCCGGCGCTGAAGGATCGCGCCGCCGAGGTGCTGGACGGCATGGGACTCACGGTCTCCGATGCGGTCCGCATTCTGCTGACACGAATCGCCAGGGAGGGTGCGCTGCCCTTCGAGTTCACTGCGGACCCGGCAGCACACGACGCCTGGTTCCGGGCCAAGGTGCAACAGGCCCTGGATGACCTGCGTCCGGCAGTCCCTCATGAAGAGGTCGAGGCGCACTTCGCCAGGCGCCGTGCCGCGGCCCTGGGGCCAGTGAACGGGCAGACGTCGGGAGCCGATGAGTGAAGCTTGAATGGTCGCCGCTGGCGATCATGGATCGAGAGGAAATCTTCGACACCGTCGCGGCCGACAGTCCGGCGGCGGCGGTGAGGCTCGACGAGAGGATCGCCGAACGGGTCGGACGCCTCATGCAGTTCCCGGAGATGGGCCGTCCCGGTCGTGTTGCCGGAACGCGCGAACTGGTCATCGCCGGAACCGTGTACATCGCGGCATATCGAGCCAGTGACGATACGGTCCGCATATTGCGCGTGCTCCACGGAGCGCGGATGTGGCCAGACGATTTCGGCGGGTAAGTCAGCCGGTCATTCCGCCCCCGGATCCTCGTCATCAGCCAGCTCGCGCCGGGGACGTGTCGACTCCTTGAACTTCACCTGCTCGATTCGCAGCGGGTCGATCGCGATCCAGTCGAGCCTGAGCTTGAAGGCGACACGCTCTTTCTCGGTTTCCCGGTCGAGCCAGGTGTCCTGGACCAGGGTTCCTTCGATGCGGACGCGAGCGCCCCTGGCCAGCAGGTGCGCCGCCTGTTCGGCCCGCCTGCCCCAGATCTCCGCATTCAGCCAGAAGCCGCCGCGGTCTTCGAAGGCGCCGTCTTCGACCGGCACGGGCCGATCAAAGTAGATCGACATTTCCAGTACCGGTTGCGGTTCGCCATCGACGGTGGCGCGCTTGAGGGTCGGGGCATCTCCGAGATTTCCGGCGCCGTGGAAGACGTTGCTCATCGTGTGCTCTCCAATCGGGGAGCCTGCAGTGTCGCGGCCGGTGCGACGGCACGGAATCGATAACCTCAGCGCCGCTGCGGCGGGTTTGGCGGCCTGGATGCCACATGGTGCAAGCGCCTGAGCTGCGCCAGCGCGTCTCGCTGAGACAGCAGCCTGCGCAACTGCTGTGCGGCGTAGGCGGCAAGGGCGTATTCGTGGTTGATCGCGATGCGCTGCCGCTCGAAGTCGAGCAGCCGGGTTCGAACGGGCTCGGGAAGGGTGGCGAACATATCACTCGCCTGGATCAGTTCGAGGCGGCGGCCCGCAGATTCCCGGGCGCCGGCACCACTGCGCCAGCGTAACGAATAGGGATAGATCGCGGCTGCGCGCGATCTATCCCTATTCGTTGGGAGTCGAAACGCCCAGTACGTCGCCGTGGATCGATGTCGCGTGGACCGAATGCCGTTCACGCAATGCAGCCTCGTCACGCTCGATCTGTTTGCGTCCGAGACGTGTGCATTCGTCCTTCAGCGAACGGACGCTGTGCGGGTCGCAGGCCCACTGCTGGATGATCGTCCATGCGCTGCGCAGTCCGGATGCGAGTTCGCGTCCGATCACCAGCCAGAGATCGTCCTGCCGCAGGCGCGTCGGGCGCTCGGGATCGGCAAGGCGGACCCACAGTGCCCACAGGCGCTCTTCCTCGTCTTCGTTGCCCAGATGGCTGGACGGACGCCCTTGTCCGCCGACGATGCCGAGCGCCTCGCGCGTGGCGGTGTAGCTGCGCCCGGTCATGCCGAACAGTCGGGTCATCATCTCGCTGGGTGCGTCCAGGCGCAGCAGCTCCAGTCTGAGCATGTCGCGCGTGCGCCGGCGTCGCACGTGTTCCACCAGCCAGCGCAGGGATTCGCGATTCACGCGCACGTCCAGCGCATGGGCGCGCGAGGTCGACAGTGCGTGCAGATCGGACAGGCGCAGTTCGTCGAGGATCTGCACGTCCGCGGGTTCGAAGCCGACCTGGCGCAGGGCGTCGATGTCGCCTTCGACCAGACAGCGCGCGGCGTAGTTGAAGATTGCGCAGTTGAGCTCGGCTTCCTTGCTGCGGGCGTCCCAGCGGACGCCGAGCACGCGGTCGCGGATCGGCAGACTGACGACCCGGTTAGTGTCGGCCGCGGCCGCGCCGTTCACGCGAGGCTCGCTCGCGGAGCTCATGCCGCAGGCTCCTGGCCGTTCGCCCACAGGGCCATGCCCGCTTCACGCACGAACAGCCGCAAGTCCCGGTAGGCCTGCCTCAGCGCGAGGTCCGCGGCCCAGAGCTCCGCGCTGGCGGCGTCGACGTAGTCGCAATAGCCGTAGGCGTCCGCGTTGCCGACGGTCTCGTCCACGACCTGCTGCGCCGCGCCTTCGTCTCTCCAGGCACGGACGAATCCTGATCCGGCACCGAACAGGGCGACGCAGGCCCGTTCGCGTGCCTCACGGGTGTCGAAACGGTCGAGGATGCGGCGCTCGATCAAGCCGAACAGGTCGCAGCATTGCGCCAGCGTCCAGAATTTCCATGCAAGCGCCTGTCGTTCGGCATCGCTTCGCCGGGCCCATTCGCACTGTGCCGCGCCGGGGAAATCGACGAGGCGATAGCTGCAAAGCTCATTTTCTGCATCGGTGTCGACGCGAATGCACTGCTCGAGTCCGGCGATTCGGGCGTAGCGCTGACCGGCTTCGCGAAGCTGTGTCAGCAGGCGTTCGAACTTGTTCTCCGCGGTGTCTGGGCTCGTGCCTGATGCTGCCGCTTCCGGTGCGATGGGGGCTTCCGGTTTCGGTGCGGCCCGAGACGGAGGCGTCACCATCAATTCCGTGGGCTCGTTCGGCTGGGTGCGAGCCCGTTCGACGACCGAAGCACGATCGGGTGACGTCGGTGGGACTGGCGGCGACGTCTGTGCGCCGGTCGATGTTGTCACGAGGGTGTCGTCGCCGGACTCTGCTGCGCCAGCGAGATCGGCACCGAGTTCCAGGGTCACCAGACGGGCTTCGATGCCGGCTCGGTCGGCCAGGGCGCTCTCCACGGCGCGGCGCGCCCGTTCGAAATCCCAGTCTTCACGGTCGGAGGCGGCCAGTGCTTCGCAGAACACGGCGCGATAGATCGCTTCCGTGCCGAGCTGGCGCCGCTGCCAGAACATCTGCGCCACCGTGTCGAGCTGGCGCAGCCGCTGCACCTGCGGCCGCCCGAGTCCGGCATTCAGCGCGCGTGGCAGGGCTTCCGCCAGGATGTCCACGGCGTATTCGTAGCGGGAGATCATCGACGAGTCGATGCGAAAGCCGCGTTCGCGCAGTTGAGCGGCGAGCTGACGCAGCGAAAGCGTCTGGCCGCTTTCGCCCTCGATCAGCGTCCGCGCCTCGCGTACGCCGCGGGCCTTGTCGATGAAGCTCAGCTCGCCACGGGTTTCGTTCTCGATCAGATGCCCGACGAGGACCTCGGCTTCCGAACGCCAGGGCACGAAATCGCAGTCGACCGCGGCAAACCGAGCGTCGCCGGTTTCCCGGTGCAACTCGCGGAGGATCGCGAGCCGGGTATTGCCGCCGAAGGCGAGCAGGTAGCGCTCGGCGCCGGGACGTCGCGTGATCTTGGGGTTCTGGAGGATGCCCGAGGCGCGAATCGACTCCTTGATCTCGTCGTAGTGTGGATTGCGGATGCGTCGCGGGTTGCGGTCGTAGAAGTCGATCTGGTCGATCGGAACCCGCTGGATCGTCGTGCGCGTGAGCGGATCGGCCGGCGGCAACGGACCGGGATCGCTGGCGAAATGGTCCATGTGCAGCAGCGAACGCAGGGCTTCACCGGTGGGCGCGTGCTTGTTCACGGACGGCCTCCCGCCGGGCAGCTCAGGCCACTCGACTGTCGTCGAGCGTGGTTTCGTCGATCGACAGATGCGGAAGCAGTTCCCGCACGAGCGACAGCATGACGTCGCGCCCGCTGGGCGTCGGCCCCCGGCGCCGGGGTTCGTAGCGGTGGATCGGCATGCGCGCGGTGGCGGCCTCGCGGTACGCCACCGTCGATGGGATCACCGTATCGAGAATGCGGATCGCGCCGCGCGACGGGGCGAAACTTTCTCGCTGAAGTTCGGCAGCGATGCGACCGGCCTCGCCAGCGCGGTCCATGCGGTTGATGACCCCGTACAGCGGCCCGAGCGGTGCGCCCAGGAACTGCATCGGCCGCAGCCGGTCCAGCATGCCCAAGGTCCCGCGCGCGAATTCACGGGCGGACAGGATTTCCGGGGGAATAGGCGACAGCAGCACCTGGGCCGCGCAGACGGCCGCATCCTGGAGAGGGCCGACCGCGCCTTGCGTGTCGATGATCGTGACGTCGTAGAAGTCCACCTGCTCCAGCGTGTGGCGCAGGCGTACCCGGCCGTCGGGCGTATGGAGAATCCAGTCCTGGAGTCGTCCGACCGGATCATCGGACACGATCAGATCGCAGCCGATGTCGGTGCGACTGATGCAGTCTTCGATGTCCCCGTCCTGAAGCAGCGCCGATAGCCCGCGGGTGCATGGTCGCTCAGTCCGTAGAAGCTCGACAGCGTGGGTTGGATGTCGGCATCGATCAGCAGCACCTGCTGTCCGAGGTCCGCCAGCAGGCCGCCGAGGTTCGCCGCCAGCGTCGTCTTGCCGACGCCGCCCTTGGTGCTGCAGACGGTGATGACCAGATTGCCGCTTGGTGGTGGCGTGGAGATCATGGCGCCACCTCAACCGAGGCCGGTCGAGCCGGTGTGCTCGCGCGTCCTTCGCTCAATGAACGCGTGCACATCTTCTTCGCGGTACCGGACGAGCCTGCCGCACTTCACGAACGGCAGGCTGTAACGTCCGGTCACGCGCCAGATCTGCAAAGTGGCCGGCTTGACGCCGAGCCGCTGTGCGACCTGCTCCTGAGTCAGCAATACGGTCTGAGCGGGTGGGCGGCTCATGATCGTCGATCCCTGTCGAAGGCCGGAACGTCTCGGCGACTGGGGCGATCCTTGATCCGGCTTGCTTCGAAGAAAACTCCCGGCATTCGTTGCGCGGGGGAATTCGGCGTTATCCGGGAGTTTTTGGGGGCTTGCTCTGAAGAGTACGGTCCTCACATGGCCAGCTCATGCAAGTGTTGGGCTCATGTGCAGGAGTCCTGTATCATAGGTGATTGATGATAACTACCGAGCATTTTGGGCAACTCATGCAAGGCACCGAAGTCCGAACCGTCGAAGCCGTCAGGCGTCTGGGGGTCGCGCGGCCACGCGACCTCAAGGCACTCGGCATTCCTGTCGAATACGCGCGCCGACTTGCGTCGCGCGGCGCTCTGGTGCGTATATCGCGCGGGCTGTATGCCGTTCCGGATGCTGACATCTCGGCGCAGCACAGCCTCGCCGAAGTGGCCAAGGCCGTTCCGAAGGCGACGGTCTGCCTGCTGAGTGCACTTCGCTTCCACGGTCTGACCACGCAGTCGCCGTCCGAGATCTGGATCGCGCTGGACAACCACGCCTGGCATCCGCGCAATCCGCCGTTTCCGGTCCGTGTCGTCTACTTCTCCGGTGCAGCGCTGACCGAGGGCGTCGAGACGCACAGGATCGACGGCGTTGCCGTCCGGATCTACTCGGCGGCCAAGACCGTGGCGGACTGCTTCAAGTACCGCAACAAGATCGGTCCCGAAGTCGCCGTCGAGGCACTGAAGGACTATGTCCAGCGTCACCCGCATGGCATGGACGCGCTGTGGCGCCATGCGAAGCTGGATCGGGTGGCTACGGTGATGCGGCCGTATCTGGAAGTCGTCGGGTGACGGACCGGCCCGCCAAGGACCGGGCGGCATCGATTCGGGCGCGCCTGCTGAACATCGCCCGCCAACGCGGCGAAGACTTCCAGATCACGCTGCGCAACTATCTGTTCGAGCGCTTCCTGTACCGCCTGGCGGCGTCCGAACTGCGCGAGCGATTCGTTCTGAAGGGCGCCATGCTGCTCCGGCTGTGGGCCGACCAGCCCTATCGCGCAACCGTCGATCTCGATCTGCTCTCGCGAGGAAACAGCGACCCGGCGTCCGTGGCCGGCGACATTGCAGCCATTTGCCGCGTGGAGGCTCCAGACGATGCCGTGGTCTTCGATCCCGCATCCATCGTGGCCGAGCCGATTCGTGCGGAGCAGGAATATGCAGGCGTCCGCGTCACCTTCGAGGCGAGGCTCGGGACGATACGTGACCGCTTGCAGGTCGATATCGGTTTCGGGGATGCACTCTGGCCATATCCAGAGGAACTGGTCTATCCCGTCGTGCTCGACGACCCTGCACCGGTGCTGCGCGTCTATCGCCCGGAGACGGTGATCGCCGAATCGACTATCTGGCGCACTCGGAGCGCGTCGACCAAGCCGTGCTGGTCGAGTCGATACGTCGGTCGTTTGCCCGCAGAGGGACGCCGATTCCGGAGCAAACACCGGTTGGGCTGACGTCCGAATTCTGGGCGCTGCCGGGACGCGATGCCCAAGTGCGGGCATTTGTTCGGCGTGCCCGACTGAGGCAATCGCCCGAGCGTGTGGCCGATGTCGGCCTGCGGGTTGCAGTCTTTGCACTGCCATTGCTTGAAGCGGCCGGACGATCCGACAGAGATTGAATCATGGGCTCACTTGACCGACCGGAACTTTGGACCGCATCTCGACGTTCTTCTGAGAGCCGGCTCTCAGCATGGCTTCCGCCGCACGCTCCATGCTGTCGCGAACAGGGTCCAGATGCAGCCGGGCATAGATGGCCGTGGCTTGTGGCGACTTGTGCCCGAGGCTGCGGCCGATGATCGAAAGACTCGCACCGTTGATGGCCTGCCAGCTGCCCATGCTTCGGCGAAGGTCATGCATCAGCAGGTCATCCAGGCGAGCCGACGAGGGATCAAGGCCCCGCTGCTGCGCCTCCTCGCGTAGCTTTCTCAACGTTGGAAGGATGCTGCGCTCCTTGATGCCCGGATCGAAGATTTGTTCGGGCGTTCGCGACTCACCTTCGCAAGCCGCGATGATCTCCGACAGGCCGATGGCCTCGGCGCGGGCCAGAACCCGAGCCCAGCCCTTGCGCGGTTCCACCAGATGCCCTGGACCCTTGTCGCTGTCGGACGCCGGGAGTACCCAGACGTCGGTCGCGGGTGCACGTTCACGCCGTCGCTGGAGAATGTCGATCGCGTTGGACGTGAGTGGCACGGCCTGATGCTCGCCGTTCTTGAATTCGTCCGTATCGATGTACCAGACGCCGCTGCTCAGATCGATGTCCTTCCACTTCATCGCCTGAACGTTGCCGCGGCGCTGGCCGGTGAGCAGCGCCAGCAGGATGAAGTCGCGGATTTCGTCGTTGTCTTCGAGTGCGACGGCTTTGAAGAAACGCGGCAGTTCATGAGGCAGCAGGAAGCGTGCGCGACGGCGCTTCTTGGCGCCGGGGATGCCGGCGAACGGATTT